>CAZJWQ010000042.1:0-6906 GCA_964549645.1 uncultured Piscirickettsiaceae bacterium
ATGTAGTAGAGAGTGGATAGAATTAGTTTAGTTTATTTTTGAAAATGGTATAACATATAATTTCATCTCGTTGACAATGTTTTTCAAAAGATGACATATCTTGCCAAATTTCATTGAAAATTATAGGCATACTTTTCCCTTCTGCAAATGGACTTTTTATGAGTTTGGTTACTCGATATTGAATGCAACCATCTTCTCTTAGGGTATTTGGCTCTAATCCTTGTAGAATTTTAAATAATTCATTTTCTTTTCCTGCTTTGGGTTGAAATTGTGCAATACAGTAAACTTTTGATGACATATCTAGACCTTTATATATTTTACAGAATCAAGGAAAAGTATATCTTCCGATTGGGCTATTTGTGGTTGGCTGTTCAGTTTTTTCTAACATTTTTTCTACCTTAAGCTTTATTCCTGTTATTTCTTTTAAGCCTTCATCAACCCTAGTTTTAAGGGCTTGTTGTTCTCTTGTTTGTTGTTTTATTTGCCTATCTTGCTTAAGATGGTTAGCTTCTAGCACTCGTACACGTGAACTAATGCTAGCCGCTTCAACAATACCTTGTAAAACAAAAAGACTAATAATAATTCCTGTAAGAATTTGTAATTTTTTCATAGTTTACTCCACCATAAACTGTTCAACCTAAATCCTGCAAGAACTTAGAGGATTTAGTTTTAAGACTATCTGTATACGAAGTTTTCATTAAAAAAGTCTCTATGTACATATACTTCTAGAATTGTTTCATAATTATTATCTGCCATAGGTGTTACGCTAATAACTCTTGCTCCACGAACAATACCACTTACTCTAGCTCTAAAACTATCATTTTTTGCCGATAAGGCAGATATTGCCGTGTTACTATCAATTTTTATACCATGAATTTGTTCTGCTAGAGAACGGTAAGCATCTAATTTAGAGGCTCTAATTGCTAATAAACGTCGTTGACCTTGAGTTACATTACTAAAAGGAACTTCTGCTCCAAAACCAATGCCAGTAATTTTAATTAAATCTTCTGGATTGATATGACTAGCTCTAGTAAAATTAGTTTTATTGTTTTCATTAACCGCTACGGAACTAGGCGTGGTGGTATTTTGTGTAGGTGTAAAAGTACAGCCTACTAACCAAAAAGAACTAGCAATAATAGTTGCTAATACAATATTATTTTTCATATTTTTCTCCATATTATTTATATATAAATAGTTATCTAAAGTAATCAGTACGTGCATCAAAGGTGCTATGTGGTGATATAAACCGATATGCGTCTGCTGAAATTCCTTGCTCCTTTAATGCTTTTTTAGTTTCTTCTTTAAGAATTTTTACTTTACCTATGTTTAATTGTTGTTGTAACATTTGCTTTTCAAGGTTTTTAATATTTTTTAATAAATTTTTATTTTGAGATTGTAATGCTTTTGTCCGCTTATTCATTTCATTTACTCTACGTTGAGTGCTTAATACTCGTGAGCTTAGCGTGTCTATTTTTTTACTCATTTCATTATTATTAATATTTAAAGTTTTAGCAGGTGTTGATTTTTTTTCATTAACTTGTTTAGTATCAGTTAAATTTAATACCGATTTTTCTGTATCAAATAAACTTAACATTTTTAGAATCTCTGTATCTATTTGTTTAATTTTATAACTCAGTCCATCTATTTTTTTTTCTAGATTATTAATTATATCAGCGGATGCTTTTGTTTGTAATAGTGATTCTGTAACCTCTGTCTCAATAGTGTTAAACTGTTCGGTTGTATTCTCATCTAAACTACCTGATGATAAGGCTGCCCAAACCCCAATAATTACAGCTATAAATACTAAAGCAGTAATTATTGAACCAAAGATAATAATTAGTTTTTTAATTTCAGTCACTTCAGCCTCCGATGGCCCATTTTGTAATTTATTTTTTTTATCTTGCGTCCTTTTTTTTAAAACTTTATCAGCAGTCTTATTTCTAGCTTCATTTTTTATGTCTTTTACTACAGGTACTACAGGAGTAACTAAATTTTTAGCATCTGTTTCAATATCTTCAACAACAACTTGTTCTGCAGCATTATCATTAGATTTGGTAATTTCACTTTCTGGGGCATCAAATGTAGCTTCATCAAGCAACGAATCAATATCGTCTACATTGCCTGGATCTATTGTAACTTCTGGGCCATCCACTACAGCCTCATCAAGCAAAGCATCAATGCTATCTAAGTCATTTGGGTCTATTGCTTTTTCTTCTGCCATTATAAAAGAGCCTTTAATTAATAAGTATGTTGCAGGCGTTTATTAATCTCACCATTATCAATCCAAACTAAGCTAGGATTTATAGTTATTTGATATTTATCATCAAGCACAACTAGCCCTAATTTTGATGGAATTGTGGTAATACCAGAGTTAGGCATTATTATGATAACTTCTGCTACTAACTTTCCTAAAGCATAAAAAGTGCCAAGTTGCTTATTTTCTAAAGATATACTGTTATTTTCACTAAAATAATTAATAAAATATTCAGGCAGTACTGCTGTTGTATTATTAAATAAGTTTAATTTACTTGTAAACTCTCTTACAGAAGGTAGATTGCTTGGTAGCCATATATGTTCTATAAAATGCAATTTAAAAAATTGTAACATTGGTGTAACTTGCATTGCCAAATTAGCAGGTAATAATGAAATAACTAAATCAATATCTTGCCTAACCCGCTGCGTATAATGTAAAGGCTCTTTAATCGTTTTTTGTAGCCAATTTTTTCTAGCTATAGATTGCTCTATATTTAATGATTTCTTAATGGCTTTATCTATCGAATTATTTACTTCTAAAAAAATTAAATTATCTTTATATTCGTGCATCAAAACCTTAAATTGTTCTTTAAGATTAATAGATGACATAGAGCCATCTGACAATACAACCGCTGTATTATTTTTGTCTATATATTTTACTAAATCTACTAAATGCCCTATTCTATCAAGGCTTATTGCTCTAGTATATGGGCGAGGATGATCTATGGTGTTTAAGTATAAAGTTGGTACATTAATATTTAAATTATTAAGCTCTATAATATTTATTTTTTTTAGTGGGCCTATAACTAAAGTTGGGTTATATAAACGCACTAATTCCCAAAGTTTAAACATAGAATTATAAAGATTTGTATCAAAATAAATAATATTATGATTGCTATGTTTTTGGCTCATTTTATAAGAAAAGCCATCAACTATGGAATTACCTATTTTGCTAAAGTCACCTGAGAGCGGCATTAAAACAACTACGGTACTTAAATCAATATTAAAATCAATTTTATTAGTTATATATTTTTGTTCTATTAAAAGATAAGAGTATTGTTGCTTTATTAAAGCAATCCTATGTATCATTGTAGGGTGTAAAATGTGTTTAATCATATCCAGCTGGGCTAAATAATTTAAAACCTGTGACAATTCTTTATTTTGTAATGCTAACTGGGCCTTTAATAATAATATTTCAGCATCAATTAACTGAATTTGCTGATCAATATTTACTGTAACTGATGGAGTAGGTATATTTTCAGCAAAAACAAATTTACTATAAGAAAATAATATTAAAACAAAAAAACAACTTACTAACCAATATTTTATAAAGCAATTAAATATAGCTGGTAAGTTATTTATAGCTATAGATTTAGGTATTATTCTCCAATGATTTTGAAATAATTTCATAAACGTCTTTAGAAAGCCCTTTATTGGCTATTATTTTTAATAACTGATTTTTCATTAACTGTTTACGCACAGTATCGTATTTACGCCATTGCGAAAATACTGCAACAATTCTGGCGGCTATTTGTGGGTTAATTTTATCAACTTTAAGCACTTCTAATGCCAAAAACTCATAACCTTTTCCATTTATGTTATGAAATTCTTTTAAATTTACTCTACCAAAAACCCCTAAAACACTTCTTAAACGATTAGGGTTAGTGTAGCTAAATTCTGCATGTTCAACTAATTTTTTTACTTGTACAAGAGATACAAATGAAGCTTGTAAAGCAAACCATTTATCAAAAACTAATAAATCATTTTGCCATTTTTTATAAAAAATATCTAAACAATGTTGTGCTTTTAATGAATTAAATGGTTTTAACGCTACTAAAGATGCACTTACATCAGTCATGTGAGCGTGTTGCTTAAACTGTTCAATGGCGAGGTGCTCATAAGTTGATAATAAATTTAAATAAGATAAGCATTTGTTTTTTAATTTACGTTGCCCTATTTGTTTTTTAGCATAAATATATTTATCATTACTATTAAACTTATTGTATAAATCTAATAATTGTTTTTCAAAAAGTTGTGCTATTGATAATTTAATAAAATCTTGTACATTTAATGCAATATCTACGGCTACTTTTTCACCTAATTTGACTAAATGCTCAATAAAATATGTTTCACTCGGGGGATCTAACGATAATGCTATTAATGACGGGTCTGCACTTCTATCTATTAAAATACTGTTAATAATTTTTTGCACCCCTGTTGATAAAACTAATGGTTTGCCTTGGCTTAACCTGTGGTAATTTTCTACCATATTATTTAAAATTACTGTTTGACCCGACTCCCACCTAACAAAGCTGTCAGTATCTTTAGTTGCCAACATAACAAGCATATCTTCAGACAAATCATATTGCACTATTACTGGAGCAGAAAAACTACGAAACACTGATAAAACAACAGGTTCAGATATATTATTAAATTCTATAACTTGCTCTAAGTCAGTTAACTCAAATAACCAGCCTTGGTTATTTTTTTTACATTTATCATTATTAAACTTAAAATTTTGAATAATTTGACCATCTAAGCCTAATAATTCAAAAACTATTGGTATTAAAAAAGGTTTATGCTCTTGTGCGTTATTTAATGTTTGAGTAAAATTTATCTGTAATTTTTGTAAACTTTTATCATAGCTAGTACTAACTTTAACGCTAGGAGTACCTGCTTGTACGTACCAATTATGCATTTGTTGTAGATTTTTTTTATTAGCATCAGCCATTGCATCTCTAAAGTCTTCAACCGCAACGGCTTGCCCATCAAACCTTTTAAAATACAAATCCATGCCTTTTCTAAAGCCTTTTTCGCCTAATAACGTATGGTATAAACGAACTACTTCTGCTCCTTTTTCATAAACTGTCATGGTATAAAAATTGTTCATCTCTATATATGATTGTGGCTGAATGGGGTGAGACATAGGTCCTGCATCTTCAGGGAATTGATTATTTCTTAAAGCCTTAACATCTTCAATACGTTTAACTTGTGGTGAAAGCATGTCAGCAGTAAATTCTTGGTCTCTAAAAACTGTTAAACCTTCTTTTAAAGTTAATTGAAACCAATTTTTACAAGTAACTCTGTTACCCGTCCAATTATGAAAGTATTCATGGGCAATTACTGCTTCAATTCCTTCAAAATCTATATCTGTGGCAGTATCTGGCTTGGCTAAAACAAATTTAGAGTTAAAAATATTTAAGCCTTTATTTTCCATTGCCCCCATATTAAAATCATCTACAGCCACAATCATAAATATATCTAAGTCATAAATTAAGCCAAATTTATCTTCATCCCATTGCATAGACTTTTTTAAAGATGACATTGCATGTGCACATTTATCTATATTATTTTTTTGGACATAAATTTTTAATGCCACTTCTCTTTCATCTAAGGTTTTATAACTATCCTCTACTACTTCTAAATTACCTGCCACCAAAGCGAACAAGTAACATGGTTTTTTATGTGGGTCTTGCCAAATAGCATAGTGATAATTATTAGGCAAATCTCCTTGTTCAATTAAATTACCATTAGAAAGCAACACTGCATTATCTTCTTTATTAGCTATAATTTTAGTAGTAAACAAAGTTAATACATCTGGTCTATCTAAAAAATAACTAATTGTTCTAAAGCCTTCTGCTTCACACTGGGTACAATAATTACCACTAGAGCGATAAAGACCTTCAAGACGAGTATTGTCTTCTGGTGAAATTATGGTATTAATTTCTAACTCAAAATCATTTTCTACAATATTTATTTCTAAACTATTTACATTAAGTTTATATTGCGTATTTGGAAGTTTTATGCCATTTTTAAAAATAGAAACTAGTTGTAAATGTTCGCCATCTAAAACTAGTTTAGTTGCTGATGACAACCTGCTTATTTGCATGGTGTTTTTAACTTTAGTATTAATTTGCTCTAATTCGAAGGTTAAATAAATATTATTGATTGTAAAATTTGGTTGCTTATAATCGGTAAGGAAAGTTGTTTTTGGGGGTAATTGTTTAGACATATAAAAACTTTATTAAATTTTGGCAAAAAAAAACCTTCCTACTAATATTGTTTAGTAGAAAGGTTCTATATTTAGAACTTAAACTATGTTAGTGCTTAGTATGAAAGCTCTACACGTCTATTTTTTGCCCATGCGGCTTCAGTTTGAGCAAAAGCAACTGGTTTTTCTTCACCAAAACTAATCACATTAATACGGCTTGGGCTAATACCTTCTGCTATAAGTGCATTTTTAACTGCAATTCCACGTCTTTCGCCTAAAGCTAAATTATATTCAGGAGTACCACGTTCATCTGCATGCCCTGCTAAAGTAATATTGGCACTTTTTGTTAATGACATATAATCAGCATGCATTTTAATTAAAGCAAAAAACTCTGGAGTAATTTCATAACGATCAAATTCAAATCTAATTGTTTTTCCTTTAACAGTATCTAGCAATTGCGTTGCTGTCAGACCTGCAGCATTAGTTGGTATTACAACTACTTTCTCAGGCTCTACAACTTGAGGTGGTGCGATTGTTTTAGTTGGTTCTGCTGCTACTGGCTCATCTTCTACAACAGTTGCGTCTTTTTTAGCACAACCAATTAAAGCGGTTCCTAAAAAAGCTATTAAGAATAAGATCTTTAAATTTGAAAAGGTCATAAG
>CAZJWQ010000042.1:7006-9028 GCA_964549645.1 uncultured Piscirickettsiaceae bacterium
TCCCCTGCAAAATAAAAACCATGCATAAGTTCTTTTTTATCTTCATCAAAAGAATACACTTTTAACATTCCTGCTTTAACCGCAAAAAAAGATTTTAAAGTATCACCACTCTTATAGAGATATTCTCCCTTATAAATAGAAGGTTTTTTACCTACTAATTTATTAAGTTTAGATATATCAACCTCACTTAACCCATGACCAAAGCATAATTTTTTTAAGCCACAGCTAGAACAATTAGAACTGTATTGTATTGATAAATTTTGCATATTTTATTAAAACTTAAAACCACTAATTTTTTATATGCAGTTATTCTACATTAAAAATATTTTTTGTGGTGTTAGATATTAAAGCGTACAACTATAATGCTATCGTCTATTTTTTAATCACTATAAAAAATATAGCCATAATATCAGCATTTTGCCCTAATACTTTTAAAGTTAATAACAAAGTTATCAACAGCTTTTGTGGATTATAAAATATAATAATAAATTATCATTTACATCTTACCTTTTGATAAAACTTCTTAAAAAACAACAAAATACAAAACTAACCAATAAATCAAATTAATTCAAACTACTAATTGACAAAACCACATGTCAAGTATTTTATTTATTTTATGCACTGATTTTTTTTATAACCAGTTATAAGCCGTAGACAATTAAAGCTTTCAAGCTATTTGCAATAAAATTTTATGCTAAAATCCATATAAAAATAAACTTGGCTAATAAGATATGGCAAAAATACTCGGAATTGGTAATGTAACTTTAGACATTATTTTAACAACCACCTCTTATCCAAAAGAAGATGAGGAATTAAGAGCAATAAATAGAACTTTTAAAGCAGGTGGTAATGTTAATAATTCTTTAAACATTCTTACTCAACTTGGCCACCAATGCGACATAGTTTCTACCATTGCAAACGATGAATCTGCTAATAAAATTATAAAAGAACTAGCTACAAAAAATATTAATACCGATAACTTACAAAAATTTATACAAGGTAAAACCCCAACATCATATATTATCTTAAATAAAGAGACGGGTTCAAGAACCATTACTCACTTTAGAGACTTGCCTGAAGTTAGTTTTGATTTTTTTGCTAAAATTGAAGTAGAAAATTATGATTGGCTACATTTTGAAGGCAGAAATATTGACAGCCTTAAAGGAATGATCAACATTGCCAAAACATTTTTAACAAATCAACCTATATCATTAGAAGTTGAAAAAAAAATTGCCGGCATTGAAGAAATAATACCCTTGGTAAATATAGTAATATTTTCACATAATTATGCAAAACAAAATGGTTATAAAAATGCACCTGAGCTATTAAAAAAAATGTGCCTTACTTACCCAGAAACAATTTTAATATGCACATGGGGTAAACAAGGTGCTTGGTATGTAGATGATCAACATAAAGTACAGCATCAACCTGCCGAAATAATACCACAAACTATTGACACAAATGGTGCAGGAGATACTTTTAATGCGGCACTAATCCATAACTTATTACAAAATAAATCTATAGCAAAATCTGTTATATATGCTAGTAAATTGGCTGCAAAAAAATGCCAACAACTTGGCTTAGATAATATACTAACTACAACTATAAAAAAACAACCTATAGCAAATATTGAACAAATATCTAATTCAAAGGCAACTATAGTGCCTAGCAAACAATTAGCAGCTTCTATTATTTTAATAAAACATGAATCTAAAGTAAAAGCCTACTTAAATAATTGCCCTCATCAAGATATCCCATTAAATGAAGCCTACAAAATTGATGTAAACCCTTTTACAAAAACTATAAAATGCTCTGTACATAATGCCTTTTTTAACATAAAAGATGGTAATTGTGTTGAAGGACCTTGTCTTGATGAAGAATTAGAACCTATTCTAATAAAAATTAATGAAAATGGAGATATATTTTTAAAAAATGACTAATTATAATAAGCCAACTTTCTAAAGACATATTTAGAAAACATGTTAAAATTACGAGTTAAGATTTTTAACTTGAGATAAGTAA
>CAZJWQ010000043.1:0-8931 GCA_964549645.1 uncultured Piscirickettsiaceae bacterium
TACCTGCTAAATCCAAGTCAGCCATTTTTATTACAGACATGCAAAAACCTCTCTTTTATTACGCTTTAAAATTATATTTTCAATTTTGTACTTAAAAAATACAAAACAAAAAACACAATCAAAAAAATAGTGAGTTAGTTTGTTCAATAGTGTTGCAAGTTTGATGCTTTAAAAAAGGAGTGTACGTTAGTACATGACTGTTTAAAGTATCAAAATTGCCACGCTAGTGGACAAAGTAACCACTATTTTCCGACGTGTTCTATTACCCTCATCATATTACAGGTATAACCATATTCGTTGTCATACCAAGCAACAATTTTAACAAAAGTTGAATCTAGTGCTATACCAGCATTAGCATCAAAAATAGATGGGCGAGGATCGCCACGGAAATCAGTAGAAACATTGGCTTCTTCTGTATAACCTAAAACACCTGCCATTTCGCCAACTGATGCGGCTTTCATAGCTGCACAAATTTCATCATAACTAGCTTCTTTGTTTATTTCTACAGTTAAATCAACCACAGATACATCAGAAGTAGGTATGCGAAATGCCATGCCGGTTAATTTACCATCTAGTACAGGAATAACTTTACCTAGTGCTTTAGCCGCACCAGTTGAAGATGGAATAATATTTTCTAAAATACCACGACCACCACGCCAGTCTTTCATCGATGGACCATCAACAGTTTTTTGGGTTGCTGTTGCTGCGTGCACAGTGGTCATTAAGCCACGTTTAATACCAAAACTATCGTTAAGAACTTTTGCTATTGGAGCTAAAGCATTAGTGGTACAAGAAGCGGCTGAAACTATTGCTTGACCTTTATATTCGTTATGGTTTACGCCATATACAAACATTGGGGTATGGTCTTTAGAAGGAGCAGACTGTACTACTTTTTTAGCACCTGCATCAATGTGAGCTTGACAAGATTCTTCTGTTAAGAAGAAACCAGTACATTCAATAACTAAATCTGCACCAACATCAGACCAAGCTAGGTCAGCAGGGTTACGTTCTGCAGTAATACGGATAGTTTTACCATTTACAACTAGGTTGCCATTTACAACTTCAACTGTGCCATTAAAACGACCGTGTACTGAATCGAACTTTAACATGTATGCTAAATATTCAGGGTCAAGTAAGTCATTGATTGCAACTACTTCAATATTTTGAAAATCTTGTGCTGCTGCACGAAAAGCCATGCGACCGATACGGCCAAAACCGTTAATACCAACTTTAATAGTCATCTATATTTTCCTCTAAAATTTATTAAATTTACATTTTTGCAGTAAAACTAGGTTTACTGCAAGTAGATTACTTACCTAAAACCTTGTTTGCAGTTGCAACAACATTTTCAACAGTGAAGCCAAATTCTTTGAATAGGTCACTAGCAGGAGCTGACTCACCAAAAGTTGTCATACAAACAATATCACCATCAAGACCTACATATTTATGCCATGATTGTGCAACACCGGCTTCAATAGCTACGCGTTTTACTCCAGGAATTAATACTGAATCTTTGTATGCTTGATCTTGCGTATCATATGCACAAGTAGAAGGCATAGAAACTACACGAACATTAACATCCATGGCTTCTGCGGCTTCAACAGTTAAACCAACTTCTGAGCCTGAAGATATAAATATAATATCAGGAGTTCCTGCACAGTCTTTTAGTACATAACCACCTTTTTCGATATTAGCTACTTGCTCTGCTGTTCTTTCCATAGGAGTTAAATTCTGACGAGAGAATACTAAAGCCGTTGGAGCATCACTACGTAACATAGCTACTTTCCAAGAAACTGCAGATTCAATTGCATCACAACCACGCCAAGTTTGAAAGCCAGGGATAACACGCATTGTTGCTAGTTGCTCAACAGGTTGGTGTGTAGGCCCATCTTCACCCAGACCAATTGAGTCATGAGTATAAACATAAATAGTACCTATCTTCATTAATGCCGACATACGCAACGCATTACGCATGAATTCCATAAACATGAAGAAAGTAGCTCCGTAAACTTTAAAGCCACCATGAAGAACCATTCCGTTCATCATATGTGCCATACCAAATTCACGAACACCCCAAGATAAATAATTACCTTTAGCATTTTCTGGAGTAACTTTTACAGTTCCTGACCAGTTAGTAAGGTTTGAACCAGTTAAGTCAGCAGAACCTCCAAACATTTCTGGTAATAGTGGACCCATAGCTTCGATAGCATTTTGTGATGCTTTACGAGATGCAATATTTGGCATATCTGTTTGGGTTTTAGCAATGAACTTATCCATGTCAACTGCAAAGTTAGCAGGTAAATCACCAGCCATTCTTCTTTCAAACTCAGCTGCTTCTGCAGGAAATGCTTTTTTATAAGCCGCAAACTTGTCATTCCAAACGGCTTCGTCTTTTGCACCTTGCTCTTTATGATCCCAACCAGCATAAACTTCATCAGGAATAACAAATGGTTCATGAGTCCAGCCTAGGTTCTCACGAGTAAGTTGGATTTCTGCATCGCCTAAAGGGGCTCCGTGACAATCATGTGTGCCACATAGGTTTGGAGAACCAAAACCTATAGTTGTTTTTGTACAAATTAATGTAGGTTTGTCAGTAACCGATTTAGCTTCTGCAATTGCTTTACTAATTGCTTCTGGATCATGTCCATCAACATTAGGGATAACGTGCCAATCATAAGAAACAAAACGACCTGGGACACCTTTTTCCATCCAGTCACCAATATGACCATCAATTGAGATGTCATTATCATCCCAAAAAGCAATCAGCTTACCAAGACCTAAAGTACCTGCCATAGCTGCAGATTCATGAGATAAACCTTCCATCAAACAACCATCGCCCATAAATACATAAGTATGATGGTCTACGATTTCATGACCAGGCTTATTAAAATGCGCGGCAAGTGTGCGTTCGGCAATAGCCATACCTGCGGCATTAGTAAGCCCTTGCCCTAAAGGGCCGGTAGTTGTTTCTATACCATCGGCATAACCATATTCTGGATGCCCAGCAGTTTTAGCGTGTAGTTGACGGAATTGCTTGATGTCTTCCATCTCAAGCCCAAAACCAGTTAAATGTAATAAAGAATATATAAGCATTGAACCATGGCCATTTGATAGTACAAAACGATCACGATCTACCCAGTTAGAATTAGTTGGGTTATATTTCATGTGGCTATTCCACAATACTTCGGCAATATCTGCCATACCCATCGGAGCTCCTGGATGGCCAGATTTAGCTTTTTGAACGGCGTCCATACTTAGGACACGGATTGCATTTGCAAGTTCTCTTCTTGTTGACATTGACAACTTTCCTCATTTAAAAATTTGGTATTTAACCCTACGTAAGTAATTAGGGTTTATTTTTTTTTGATTTAATTTAAAATTTTTAGCAGTGTTTATTTAAAATTTTGGGGGTGTATTATCACTTAATTTCATTAATTTCTCAAGGGTTTCTTGTTGATCTAGCTCAAAAACACTTCAGTTAATAATAAATAGTTATTTTTTTGCTCAAAAATAGAATAGCGTGCAGGGGTTGTATCATTGTTTACTAAGTAAGGCCATTGAATATTTTGTTTAGTAATTTTAAATGCAGAACGTTTAACGGTTTTTAAATTAAATAATACTTCGCCGAGGGGTTTTATGCCTAATTTTTTTATACTAAACCAAGAGTTTTTATGGGTGAAATTTGGTATTACTGTTCTGGCATACAGTATATTTTGTTGTTCACACTGTAAAACTACGCACCTTATCCAGGCATAATTACTATTTTTTATACCTAATTGTTTAGCTTCATAGGGTAAAGGTCGTTCCCATTTTTCAGAGAGGATTTTTACTGTTAATTTTGGGCATTGCTGTTTGAATTTTTTGGTTAATGAATTGTTTTCTAATAATGTTTTTTTTTGCAATTGGTTAATGTTTAACCTTTGCCATAGTTTGGCTGGCTGCCAATAGATTTTATACTTATGCCTGCTTATAGTCACTTTTATTGCCAACCCATCTTTGCTGTAATATTGTTAATGTTGTATTATCTGTTTGTATGCCGTCTTGTATGTAGCCTTGTTGAGTAATTTTTTCTGCCCAATATTTTACTTTTTCTAACCAGTGGCAGTCACGGTTTAAATCGGCAATTCTAAATTGTAGCCCACCAGTTTGCTTGGTACCTAAAACTTCTCCTGCACCACGAATTTTTAAATCTTCTTCGGCTATTTTAAAGCCATCAGTAGTGCCACGTATAATATTTAGCCTTTTAGAGCTAGTTTGGCTTAAGGGAGATTGGTACATTAATATACAATGGCTTTGTTGTGACCCACGCCCAACTCGTCCTCTTAGCTGATGTAGCTGCGCTAAACCTAAACGCTCTGCATTTTCAATAATCATTAAACTAGCATTAGGTACATTTACACCAACTTCTATTACTGTAGTTGCTACTAGTAAATCTAATTTATGTTGTTTAAATGCTAACATTATTTGAGCTTTTTCAGCGGCTTTTAATCTACCATGTATTAAGCCTACTTTTAAATTTGAATTGTCCATAAATTCTTGGGCTGTTACTTCTGCGGCTTGGGCAATTATTAGCTCTGACTCTTCAATTAACGGGCAAACCCAATAGGCTTGCACTCCTTGTTGGCATTGTTTAATTAAATTTGCCATAATCGTTGGGCGTTTTGTGTTGCTCAATACGGCTGTTTGTATTGGTTGCCTGCCTGGTGGTAATTCATCTATGGTTGATAGATCTAAATCGCCATAAGCACTCATGGCTAAGGTTCTTGGTATTGGTGTTGCGGTCATGATTAATTGGTGTGGATGTTTATTATTGTGTTTGCCTTTTTGTTGCAAAGACAGGCGTTGATGTACCCCAAACCTATGTTGTTCATCTATAACTACTAAGCCAAGTTTATTAAAGGTTACTGCATCTTGAAATAGTGCATGAGTACCTATAATTACTTGCGTAGAGTTGTCTGCTATTTGTGCAAGTACATTACGTTTTTCAGTTATTTTCATGCGCCCACTTAACCAAGAAGTTTTAATATTTAAAGGTTCTAGCCATTCTTTAAATTGGTGCAGGTGTTGTTCTGCTAAAATTTCAGTAGGAGCCATAATAGCTACTTGATAGCCTGCTTTTGCGGCTTGCACCGCCGCTAAAGCTGCTATTATAGTTTTACCAGAACCTACATCTCCCTGCACTAGTCGTTGCATTGGCTGTGGTTTTTCAATATCTAGGCGAATTTCTTGCCATACTTTTTGCTGGGCATTGGTTAGTGAAAAAGGCAAAGACTTTAATAGTTTTTTGGTGGTTGTGGTAGTTGCAAAAGCAGGTGCTTTAAATTGTTTTTTAGTGGCTCTTTTTACTTGTAAATTAAGCTGTGAACTAAGTAATTCTTCAAAAATTAACCGTTGTTGTGCAGGGTGGGTAAATTGTTTTATGCTTGTTTTATCATCATCTGGCTGTGGTTGATGTAAAGTAAGTAAAGCATCGTTTATAGCAGGTAATTGTAGCTCTACTAACATGTTACTAGTTAATGCTTCTTCTAGTGGATATTGTTTAAGCAGGGCAAGAGCTTGTTGCATTAGTTTAAGTAAAGTTATTTGCCCTAATCCTTCGGTTACAGGGTAAACTGGGGTTAAGGTTTGTTCTAATATTGGTGGGTTATTAGCCTTAAATACTTGGTAACTAGGGTGTACTATTTCTAAGCCATTAGGTCTTGAATAAACTTCGCCATAAGCTCGTAATTTCATACCATGTTTAAATTGCTGTGCTTGACGATGATGGAAATGAAAAAATCGACAAGTTAGGATAGCTTTATCATCATCTATAATTGTAACTAATAAACTAGGTTTATTACTTTGGGTTAGGTGAGAACTAATAATTTCACCTTCAATTAGTGCTTCTTGCCCAATTTGTAAATTATTTATTGCACTAAGTTTAGTTTTATCTTGGTAGCGTAAAGGTAAGTGTAATAATAAATCTTGTAGTGTATAAATATTTAATTTATTGAGTTTGCTTAAAAGTTTTTCACCAACACCTTTTAAAGAAGTTAGTTTGTATTGACTTAACATACAGCCAACTATTAGGGAAGTTGTTTAAGGGTAAAACCCTTAAGTTCAAGTTGATTAATAAGTCCCTCTTCTCCAGATAAATGGGCATGTCCAACTAATACAAATGTTGTTTTTGATGCATTAATTAGTGATGCTATTTTTGGCAGCCATGCTTGGTTCCTGTCAATTATAATTGTTTGGTATTTAGTAGGGAAGTTACTTCTAATTGGCTCTACCGATGTTTTATCAAATTCTACTAAGTCGCCACTACGCCATGCTTGTTTCATGCTTGCTAGTTGTTCAGTTAAAATGGCAATCTCATCAAGGCTATGAGTAATTAGTTTATCGCCATATTTTTCACCCATTAGGGCTAAGGCATTAAAATGTTCCGTTAAGGTTTCTAACCCTACAATCATTTTGTTGTCTTGCTCCGCACGGTTAAAAAAATATTTATCAACACCAATACCTGCCATATTTAAGTTTTGTAACTCAAAAACGGTTATGAGCATAGATATATAACCAACCCTAAAGTTTTTAAATTCGTCTATATTTTTATTATTATTTTTAAAGTGTTGGGCAAGCCTGGCAAATGTTTTAGCAGATAAATGGTCTTGTAAACTTTCGCCATACGGGTAGCTCATTTGCATCATCAGTTGTTGTTGAAAAGATGGCGTAGTAGTTTTGGCTAAATCTATTTCTAAAACTAAAGCTTGGCTGTTTTGGTAGGCAAATTCAAAACTTTTAGGAAGAGGGAAGTCTTGCTTAGATAATAAATGAATAGTACCACCAATATAAAAGTGTTCATCTCCCTTAGATACTTGCCAAACAGGAGAAGAAGCAACTGCCACCGCATTGTGCAGGAAAAAAACACTTAATAGTAAATATAATATACTTATAATTTTTATCTGCATACAATCACTTTTTTAGTCTGTAGTAGTAAACTGGGTAGATACAACTAATACACCATCCATTTCAACATCTGTACCCTTAGGTAATTCTTTTACACCAATCGCAGCTCTGGCAGGGTAAGGTTGTGTAAAATAAGTTGCCATAATTTCATTTACTGTATTAAAATGACTTAAATCGGTTAAGAAAATATTTAGCTTAACTATGTCTTGTAAAGTTCCACCTGCTGCTTCACAAACAGCGGTTAAATTTTTAAATACTTGATGAATTCTTTCGCCAATATCGCCTTTTTTTAATTCCATTGTTTCTGGAATTAGAGCTATTTGCCCAGATAAGTAAACTGTATTGTATACTTTAACCGCTTGAGAATAAGTACCTATGGCTTGTGGAGCTAGGTCTGTAGAAATTATTTTTCGCATGCTTGCATTTTCCTTTAAAATTATTTGTATTGAATACCATATATGTCAATATAATATAACAAATATCGAGTTTCAAAAAAATAAAATTTTATGGATATACTTTCTACTAAAAAAACAACTATTGCACTTGCCCCTATGGCAGGTATTACAGATATTGTATTTCGTGATATTTGTCGCCAGCTTGGGGCTGATTATGCGGTGTCAGAAATGGTAGCTTCTAAAAAAGAATTATGGGGATCAATCAAATCATCTTCTAGGCACGCTAACCCTAATGAACAATCACCACGCATAGTACAATTATTGGGGGCTAACCCACAAGAATTAGCCCAAGCGGCTGTTTGGCAGCAGCATAATGGGGCAGAAGTTATTGATTTAAACATGGGTTGCCCTGCCAAAAAAGTTTGTGATGTAGTTGCGGGTTCTGCTTTACTAGCAAACCAAGCTTTGGTAGAAAAAATATTTTATACAGTGGTCAATGCTGTAAATATTCCTGTAACAGTTAAAATTAGAACAGGGGTAGATAGTAGTAACGTAAATGCACTACAAATTGCTAAAATAGCAGAAGATAATGGCATAAAATCTATAACAATACACGGTAGAACCAGAGCCGATAAATTTAATGGCAAGGCAGAATACGAAACTATTAAAACGGTTAAACAACAGCTAACTATACCTGTTATTGCAAATGGTGATATTTACTCACCACAGCAAGCTAAGTTTATATTAGAATATACTTTAGCTGATGGTTTAATGGTAGGCAGAGCCGCACAAGGTTACCCATGGATATTTAGAGAAATTACCCATTACCTTAATACAGGTAAAGAACTAAAAAAACCTACTACATTAGAGTTTAAAACAATTATACAACAACACCTATCAGGCTTGTATAATTTGTATGGTCATCAACAAGGTTATAAAATAGCTAGAAAACATTTAGGTTGGTATAGTAGGCATTTAAAAAATGGTACGCTGTTACGTAAAACCTTCAATAAATTAGAAAGCTCGCAACTTCAACTTGATTTAATTGGTCGATATTTTGAACAAAACAACTCTTAAAAAAACTTCAAACCAACCTTCACATAACGTGCTTAGTTATAATGTTACCTATGTTTTAGAAAATTACTTTACTATGTTAGGGGATGAAGTTCCAACCGATGTTTTTCATATGGTAATAACACAAGTAGAAAAACCAATGATAGAATTTGTGCTACATAAAACTGACTTTAATAAAACAAAAGCATCTCAAATGTTGGGTATTAACAGAAATACCTTACGTAAAAAAATACAACAATATAATATTCAATGCCCTAATCCTCGGATAGAAAAGCGAAATAAGGTGTAAGTATTTTATTTTACAGTGCATTCAAAAAATCTTAGCTTCACCCATAGGTTAAGCAGGTATTTTTTGGATGTGCTGTATAATCAAAGGCTTGTGCATTATTCGTTTTGCTATTCGGGGATTAGGGGCAATAATCATAATTCGATTTTTACATAATTTTTCAAATAGGAATTTTAAATTTAATGAAACCAGTTCGCCGTGCCTTAATTAGTGTATCTGATAAAACAGGTATTT
>CAZJWQ010000044.1:0-8745 GCA_964549645.1 uncultured Piscirickettsiaceae bacterium
ACTTTACAATAAACAGCACTGAGTGGGCTGCACCAGAGAAAAATTTACACTACGTGCAAATTTAACCCTAATCCTCGGATAGAGATTGGATATATAGTGTTAGTCCTTGTTTGCTAGGCGTTTACAAATGATAACTGCTTAACTAGGCGTAGCCGTAGGTTAAGCGGGCATTTTTTGTGAATGCCTAGCGAATAAGGGCTGGTGCTAGATGCCAATTCTCTATTCGGGGGTTAGGGTTCAAACCTAGCTATTGTTTTTTAATAGGTGCTATCATCATTTGCAATGAGCGACCTTCCATTTTGGGCATTTGTTCAACGTTTGCTAATTCGGTTAAATCTTCACGAATTCTTTCCAGCATTTTCATGCCTAATTCTTTATGAATTATTTCACGACCTCTGAACCAAATAGTAACTTTAACTCTATCACCATTATCTAGGAATTTAGTAACATTTTTTAATTTAACATTATAGTCACCAATGTCTGTTCCAGGTCTAAATTTAACTTCTTTAACTTGAACTTGTTTTTGTTTTTTCTTGGCTTCATGAGCCTTTTTTTGCTTTTGGTATACAAATTTACCATAATCCATTATTCTGCAAACAGGCGGGCTAGACTTAGCAGAAATCTCAACTAAGTCTAACTCTGATTCTTGAGCTAAGTTAACAGCTTCTGTTATAGGGACGACCCCTCTTTGTTCGCCTGTTGCATCGATTAAACGTACTTCTTTTGCTGTAATAGCTTTATTAATACGATCTTTAGGTGCTTCTGCTTGTTGTGGTCTTCCACGTCCTCTTCTAACTGCGATGGTAAATACCTCTCGTTTGTAAATTAATTTTCACTTAAACCCTAATTATCACTCATTCTGCCTAATTGAGCAATAGCTTTAGATAGTATACCTAATAATTGTTCAAAATCCATACTTCCAAGGTTTTTTCCTCCTCTTGCTCTAACATTAACTGTGTTAGAGCTAACTTCTTGATCACCTATTACTAAAATATATGGTACTCGCTGTAAAGTATGTTCACGAATTTTAAAACCTACTTTCTCATTTCTTAAGTCGGTTTCTATTCTAAAGCCGTGTTTTTGTAATTTTTTAGCAAAGTTAGCGCAGTATTCATTATGAGTTCCTGCAATTGATGCTAAAACTAGTTGTGTAGGGGCTAACCAAGTTGGGAATTTGCCTTCGTAATGCTCTACTAAAATACCAACAAACCTTTCTAGTGAACCTAAAATTGCTCTATGTATCATTACAGGATGATGTTTTTCATTATCACTACCTATGTATACTGCATTTAAGCGCTCTGCTTGTGTCATAGAAAAATCTAATTGAATCGTACCACATTGCCAAACTCGACCAATACAATCTTTTAATTGAAATTCTATTTTAGGGCCATAAAAAGCACCTTCGCCAGGTTGTAATTTATAATCTAAATTAGCATCTTTTAAAGTTTGCTCTAAGGCTGTTTCAGCTAAATCCCAAGTTGCATCAGAACCCACTCTTTGTTCTGGTCTAGTTGAAAATTTTATTTGAATATTATTAAAACCAAAATCTGCATAGGTGTTAAATACTAAATCTATACAAGCTTGCACTTCTTGTTTAATTTGCTCTTCTGTGCAAAATATATGGGCATCATCCTGGGTAAACGATCTAACTCTCATTAAACCGTGCAAAGTACCAGAAGGTTCATTTCTGTGTACCAGTCCAAATTCTGCAATTCTTATTGGTAAATCACGGTAACTATGTAAATGTTGGTTATATATTTGAATATGCCCTGGGCAATTCATTGGTTTAACTGCATAATCACGATTTTCTGTTTGGGTAGTAAACATATTATCTTTAAATTTGTCCCAATGCCCAGATTTCTCCCATAATGATTGGTCCATTATTAGAGGAGACTTTACTTCTTGATAGCCACTTTCATCTAATTGCTTGCGCATATAGTCTTCAACAATTTTGTAAAGAGTAGTGCCTTTTGGGTGCCAAAAAGCCATGCCTGGAGCTATTTCATCTACATGGAATAAGTTTAGCAATTTGCCTAGTTTACGATGGTCGCGTTTTTGCGCCTCTTCCAACATTAACAAATATTCTTTTAAGTCTTGCTTGCTTGCAAATGCTACGCCATAAATGCGTTGCAACATTTTGTTATCAGAGTTACCACGCCAGTAAGCACCTGCAACATGGGTTAATTTTAAAGCCTTAATAAAGCTCATGTTAGGTAAATGTGGCCCACGGCACATGTCGATATATTCTTGGTGATGATATAAACCAAATTCTGTTTCTTGCGGCATATCAGCAATTAGTTCAAGCTTGTAGTCTTCTTTACGCTCGGTAAATATCTGGATAGCTTCTGCCCTAGCGGTCATTTTCTTAACAACTTGGTACTTGGTTTTGGCAAGCTCAAGCATTCTTTTTTCTATTTTTAATAAATCTTCTTCTGTGATGCGTTCTTCACTATCTATATCGTAATAAAAGCCATTGTCTACCACAGGGCCAATAGCCATTTTAGCAGCTGGGAAAAGCTGTTTTAATGCATGCCCTAATAAATGAGCAGATGAATGGCGCATAATATACAAGCCATCAGCATCTTTCATGGTAATAATTTGTACAGCTGAATCTTGCTCTATTTTATCTGTAGCATCTACAAGATTGCCATTTATTTTACCTGCAATAGTTGCCTTGGCTAAACCTGTGCCTATGTCTAAAGCAACATCTTGTACAGATACAGGGTTATTAAATTTTCTTTCAGAGCCATCTGGCAAGGTTATTACTGGCATTTTAAAACAATTTCCACTTAAAAAAGTATGTACATAAACAAAGCGGGCAATTATACCACAAGCGAAAGTTAGCTCAGTTTAAAATTTCAACTGATTTTGAGTTATATTTGAGATATAATTTTACATTAATTTTTTAATATCCTTAATCCTCGGATTCGGGAGTATATATGGTATTTAATATGGATTTTAATAAAGCTCGGTTTAATATGGTTGAACAGCAAATACGCCCGTGGAATGTTCTCGATCCAAAAGTTTTAGATTTACTAATTGCAATACCTCGTCATGAATTTGTTGATATATTACAACAAAAATTAGCATATTCAGATATTGAGTTGCCAATTAATGATCCTGAAAAGCATGGGCAGTCTATGTTGTTCCCTAAAATAGAAGGTAGAATATTACAAATTATTAATGTTAAAGAAACAGATTCAGTTTTAGAAATAGGCACAGGCTATGGTTATTTAACAGCCTTATTAGCAAGCATGGCAAAAAGTGTAACTACTGTAGAAATTCATAATTCTATACAAGAAATTGCCAAGAAAAATTTAAAAAACTTTAATAATATTAATTTTAAGCAAGGTGATGGCAGTGTAAACTGGGATGATGGTTTATGTTATGACGTAATTGTTTTAGGCGGCTCATCACCAGAATTGCCCATGCATTATAAAAATAAATTAACACTTGGAGGTCGTTTATTTACAGCTATTGGTGTTGAGCCTGTAATGGTCGCACAAGTTTTAACCAAGGTAGCAGATAATGAATGGAAAACAGAAACTCTTTTTGAAACAGTAATGCCAAGTTTAATAAATGCCACTAAAGAAGAAGAGTTTGTTTTTTAAAAAATGCTAAAACCCACTATTTCTAGTATTACCCTAATCCCTAAATAGAGAATTGGCATCTAGCACCAGCCCTTGTTTGCTAGGCATTTACAAAAAATACCTGCTTAACCGATGGGCTAAGCTAAGATTTTTTGCAAACGCCTAGCAAACAAGGGCTAGCACTATATATCCAATCTCTATTCAGGGATTAGGGCATTAAAAATAGTGAGCTTTAGGGACTAATAGGTTAGTTAATTAATTTACGGTACTTAGCCACCATCTTAGCAGGCATAGGTATATAACCATCTTTTTCAACTATAGCTTGCCCTTGTTGTGAAAGAACCAAGTTTAAAAACTCTCTTACCACTGGGTCTAAAGGTCTATTCGGGTGTTTATTTATATAAACATATAAAACTCTAGCTAAAGGGTATGAACCGTTTAATGCATTTTCAGCAGTTGGTTGTACAAAAGGGCTACCTTCACGCTTACTTAAAGACAAAGACCTAACCCCAGCAGTTCTATAACCCACCCCAGAATAGCCAATACCATTTATAGACGCAGACACAGACTGTACAACAGAAGCAGAACCTGGCTGCTCATTTACATTTGGGCTAAAATCACCACCACAAAGAGCATTCTCTTTAAAATAACCATAGGTTCCAGATACAGAGTTACGCCCAAACAGTTGTAAAGTTCTAGTGGCTAAATGCCCTTCTACACCTAAGTCAGACCAAGTTCTAACAGCGTGATCAGCACCACACTTACGGTTTTCTGAAAAAATAGCATCAAGTTGTGGAATTGTTAAGTAATTTAAAGGGTTATCTTTATGTACAAAAACAGCTAAAGCATCTATTCCTACCCCTATAGCTAAAGGCTTATAACCATGTCTCTCTTCAAACATGCTTAGTTCAGTCGCTCTCATTCTACGGCTCATAGGGCCGATATTAGAGGTAGACTCCGTTAATGCTGGCGGAGCAGTTGAAGAGCCAGCTGATTGAATCTGAATGGTTACGCCTGGGTAAATACGTTGGAACTCTTCTGCCCAAAGGGTCATTAAATTAGATAAAGTATCTGAACCTACTGATGATATTTTACCAGATATTCCTGAAACTTTTTCATAGGTAGGGATGTCGACATCAACCGCTACAGCAGATGATGAAGCAATGGCAACAGAAAGGCCAAGAGCTAAAGCTAGTTTACTTTTAAATTTCATTTTATTTTCCTTATTTAAATAAATTGAGCAAAACGTTTTATATACAATTAAGACGAACGACATAATTATGCGCTTAGCGTGTAACAAGTAGATGAATAAAAAGTTACATTTATGTTACAAATGTTTTGTTTTTTATATAAGAACAGGAAGTTTTTACCAAATTAAATCGTCTGGAACTTTAAATTTAGCGTAATAATCTTTATCTGCATCAGATATGCTTTCAGAGATAGAATCAACGGCTAAAGAAATTAATACTGACTCATCTCGTTGGATTATTTTAGTAGCCACTTCTGCTGGTATTAGTGCATAACTACCTTTAAAGCTAGCAATTCTAAGGCTTTCAGAAATTATTTTTTTACGAAAGCTTGCTTTAATATTAAGAGTTTTTACTGTTGCACCATCAATAAAACTATAGCTTTCTTTACCAGAGAAGTCTTTTATTTGATTGCTTTCAATTAACTGGTAGACTTCAGCTTGTAATGATTTTTTTTCTTGCTGTGCTTTACGTTCTAAGTTTAGTTTTTTAACTTGTTCTGCTTGAACCTGTTTTTTTAGCTCAATATGCTTAGCTGCATCAGAAAGTTCATTTGAACCCTTTTTGTTTTTAGACTGCTGGTATTTATCTTTTTTAATTTTTTTAGCTTTTTGCTTATTCATTAAGCCTGCTTTTATCATTTGGTCAAATAACGAACCTGCCATGTTAACCTCCTTATGACCATAAACTTTTTTATACAAGCAAAAATTCAAGCAAAGCTTTTTGGGCGTGTAAGCGGTTTTCTGCTTCTTGCCATACTACAGAATCTTTGCTATCCATTAGTTCGGCAGAAATTTCTTCACCTCTATGAGCAGGTAAACAGTGCATAAATATTGCATCTGTATCTGCTTGTTGCATTAGTTTAGAATTTATTTGGTAGTTAGCAAAATCTTTTGCTCTTTTTTTCTGTTCCTCTTCTTGCCCCATACTTGCCCATACATCGGTTACTATTAGGTCAGAATTTTCAGCCGCTTCCATTGGGTTGCGCATTATTTCTACTATATCAGCATGCTCTTTTAGTAATTGTGCGTTTGGTTCGTAGCCTTTAGGGCAGGCAATACGTAGTTTAAAATTATATTGTTTAGCTGCATTAATGTATGAGTTACACATATTATTGCCATCTCCCACCCATACTACAGTTTTACCTTGTATTGAGCCTCGAGTTTCTTGGTAGGTTTGCATGTCTGCTAATAACTGGCAAGGGTGATAGTCATCGGTTAAGGCGTTAATAATTGGTACACTTGAATGTTGAGCAAAGGTTTCTACAATATCATGCCCAAAGGTTCTAATCATTATGCCATCTACCATGCTTGATATTACTTTAGCACTATCTGCTATAGGCTCTCCACGACCTAATTGTGTGTCGTTAGAGGATAAAAATAACGCCTGCCCACCTAGTTGTGTCATACCCGCTTCAAATGATATTCTGGTTCTAGTTGATGATTTTTCAAATATCATAGCTAGGGTTTTATTTTTTAGCGGTTCAAATATTTCACCTGCTTGGTGCATCGCTTTTAGCTCTATAGCTCTAAACATTAATTGTTGTAGTTGTGCAGGAGTAAAATCTTTTAAAGTTAAAAAATGTTTCATGTCTTGTTCCTGTCTTTTATATCTGTTCGATGAGCTGTGTTATTTTTGAAATTAGCTCATCTTGTTGTTGTTGTGTTATTACAAATGCTGGTAATAGTCTGATCGTATTACCACGGGTTACATTAATAAGTAAGTTTTTGCTAAGGGCTTTTTGTACTAAATGAGTGCAATCACAGTTTAATTGAATGCCAATCATATAACCTTTGCCTCTAACGTCTATAACTTTAGGGTTGTTCTTTAGTTGCTCTTTTAAGCTAGCAATTAATTTATTACTTGCTACTTTTTGTAGGTAGTTATTTTTTTTAATTGTATCTATTACTGTTAAACCAACTGCACAGGCAAGAGGATTGCCACCAAAAGTAGTACCATGATTACCTGGCACTAAAATATTATTGGCTTTATTAGCAGTTAAACAAGCACCAATAGGCATGCCGTTGCCTAATGCTTTGGCTAAGGTTAGTACATCAGGTTTTATATTATCGTATTGAAAAGCAAACCACTTGCCTGTTCTGCCAATTCCTGTTTGTATTTCATCTATCATTAACAACCAATTATTTTGGTTACATATTTCTCTTAAGACGGTCAAATAACCTGGTTGAGGTACCTGTACGCCGCCTTCACCTTGTATTGGCTCTACTAATATTGCCACTATGTTTTGTGCTATGTTTTGGTTGTCGGTTAAGTCTTTAATAGCTTCAATATCATTAAAGTCAACTCTAATATAATCATCAACTAAAGGGTAAAAATCTTGGTGTACTTTTGTGTTACCTGTTGCGGATAAGGTTGCAAGGGTTCTGCCATGAAAGCTATTGTTCATCACAATTACTTTATGATTTTTAATATTATTGCTATTGGCATATTTACGGGCTATTTTTAATGCCGTTTCGTTAGCCTCTGCACCAGAGTTAGTAAAAAACACTTGCTCCATACCTGAAATGTCGCATAGCTCATCGGCTAGTTGTGTTTGTTTTTCTATATTGTATAAATTAGAAGTATGAATTAATTGCCCAGCTTGCTGGCAAATAGCTTCAGTAATTGCAGGGTGAGCATGCCCAAGGCTGCATACAGCTATGCCGCTTAGTGCATCTAAGTAGGAGTTGCCATCTTTGGTAAATAATAAGCTACCTTCGCCTTTTGTAAAGCTTACAGGTAATCTAGCGTAAGTATTCATTACATGGTTGGTCATTGTGGTATCTCTATAAACAAAAAAGCAACTATGAGGTCGCCCCTTATTTCCGAATAGAGAATTAGGGCAATCCCACAATTGCTTTTTTGATACTTCCAAATAAACAATTCTACCTAACTCAAAATAAATTACAAGACTTATTTAATTTTAGGCTAAAATGAGCAGTATTAAAAAATAACAATAAGGTGTTTTTATGCAAACAATGAGTGATAGAGATGGAGTAATTTGGCTTGATGGCAAAATGGTTGATTGGCGAGAAGCTAAGGTTCATGTTTTAACTCATACATTGCATTATGGTCTGGGAGTGTTTGAAGGTGTTAGAGCTTATGAAGCAGAGCAAGGTACTGCAATTTTTAAGTTGAGAGAGCATACTACCCGCTTAATAAATAGTGCTAAAATTATGAATATGCCTATGCCTTTTAGTGCAGAAGAATTAATTGCAGCACAAAAACAATCGGTAAGAGAAAATAACTTAAAATCTGCCTACTTACGCCCTATGGTTTTTTATGGTTCAGAAGGAATGGGTCTAAGAGCCGATAATTTAAAAGTACATGTAATGGTTGCTGCTTGGGAATGGGGAGCTTACATGGGTGAAGAAAATTTAACTCGTGGTATTAAGGTTGCTACCTCATCTTATACTCGTCACCACCCAAATATAACCATGACCAAAGCAAAAGCCAATGGGGCTTATATGAACTCTATGCTTGCTTTACAAGAAGCAATTAGCCATGGTTGTGATGAAGCTTTATTGTTAGATGTAGACGGTTATGTTTCTGAAGGTTCTGGCGAAAATTTCTTTATGATAAAAGATAATGTTATTTATACCCCACAATTAAAGTGTGCTTTAGATGGGATTACTCGTAAGACTATCATGCAGCTAGCTAACGAAGCAGGTTATAAAGTTATAGAAAAAGATATCACTCGTGATGAAGTTTATATTGCCGATGAAGCATTTTTTACAGGTACAGCAGCTGAAGTAACCCCAATAAGAGAGCTAGACGGGCGCTCAATTGGTTGTGGGTCACGTGGAGTAATAACAGAACAATTACAGGCAAAGTATTTTGATGTAGTTTATGGACGTTCTAAGCAACACTTAAGTTGGTTGTCAGCGGTTAAATAAAATTTATAGTTT
>CAZJWQ010000045.1:0-8727 GCA_964549645.1 uncultured Piscirickettsiaceae bacterium
TTAAGTTTATAGAAAGAACTTTTCTAATTAACGCTAGTATAGGAGCCATTACCTACACAAAAAATGATACTAATATCTCTGCAGATAAACTTTTAAGTGCCGCAGATGCCGCTTGTTATGAAGCCAAAGCGGCTGGGCGTAATCGAATAATATGTCACAGTGTCAGTGAACAGCATGCAACGCAAAACCAGCAAGAAATGAACTTAGTAACGCAAATTAATACAGCTTTAAATAAAAACACTTTTCAGCTATTTTTACAGCCTATAATAGATTCTAGCAACGCTAACTCTAGCAGATATAATCATTTTGAAACCCTCTTAAGAATGCCTGATGAAAAGGATAAGAGCAAAATGACTTCACCAGCTATTTTTATACCAGCGGCAGAAAACTATGGACTTTCTACAAAAGTTGATTATTGGGTAATAAATAATTTATTTGCCAAACTAACTTCTGAAAGAGGATTTTTAGAATCAACTGAGACTATTTCTATAAATCTTTCTATAGCAACCATTGTTTCTAAAAGAATGACAGAAAAAATAGCTAAATTGTTTTTGCAGCATAAGATAGATTATAAGCATATTTGCTTTGAAATAACTGAAACGGGGGTCTCTTCACAAATAGTAGAAGCTATGACATTTATTAGTTTTTTTAAAAATTTAGGGGTGAGATTCTCGTTAGATGATTTTGGTACAGGCATGTCTTCATTTAAATATTTATCTGAATTAGATGTTGATTATTTAAAAATTGATGGTTATTTTATTAAAAACATGCATAAAAATAAAAGCCAACAAAATATGGTGCTTGCTATGTGCAACATGGGTAAAGCCTTAAACAAAAAAATAGTAGCAGAGTATGTTGAAGTAGAGCAAGAAGTCTTAATGCTACAGGCTATGGGTGTAGAATTTTTGCAAGGTTATTATTTTAGCCAACCTAAGCCAATAGAGTTTTTTATAGAACAGGTTAAAACTAGGCTGTAAGAACTAATATTTCACAACTAACTTCAAACTTCTTTCATGATTAAATCTTAACACTAGTTTATAATATTTGGTTATATCAATAATTAAAAAAACTTACTTATGAGCAATAATTCTCTAGCAACTAAATTTAAGCAACTTTTGACTGAGCTAAATCAACATATTATAGGGCAGCCGCATTTAACCCAGCGTATGGTTATGGCTTTACTAGCGGACGGGCATTTATTAGTAGAAGGCCCACCAGGTTTAGCTAAGACTAAAGCCATTAAAACTTTAGCAAGCCTAATTGAAGGTAGTTATCAGCGTATTCAATTTACCCCCGATCTTTTACCAGCAGATATTACGGGTACAGAAATATACCGCCAGCAAACAGGTGAGTTTGTGCTACAAAAAGGGCCAATTTTTCATAACTTAATTTTAGCAGATGAAATAAACAGAGCCCCTGCCAAAGTACAGTCTGCTTTATTAGAGGCTATGGCAGAAGAACAGGTAACTGTTGGTAAGCATACTATTGATTTAGAAAAATTATTTATGGTTATGGCAACACAAAACCCCATTGAGCAAGAAGGCACTTACCCATTGCCAGAGGCTCAGCTTGATCGTTTTATGTTGCATGTGGTTATAGATTACCCAGATAAAGATGCCGAGCGAAAAATATTACAACTAGTTGAAGATGAAGCGAAAGCTAATTTTAGAGAACAAATACAACCAATAACTCAAGCAGAATTATTTGCCTCGCGTGAAGAAATACTTGATTTACATATGTCAGAAGATACCAAAACTTATTTAATTGAATTAGTAATTGCCACTAGGAAAGCTGCTAATTACAGCTCTAAACTTGGTGAGTATATTGAATATGGTGTTAGCCCTCGTGCAACTTTGGCATTATCTCGTTGTGCTAGAGCTAATGCTTGGCTAAAAGGGCAAGAGTTTGTAACCCCAGATGATGTACAAGCAGTGGTACATGATGTATTTCGTCATAGGCTATTAGTAAGCTTTGAAGGTGAAGCTGCCAATAAAACAGTGGATAATATTGTTGATGAATTATTAACTTTAGTCCCTGTTATTTAAAAGAACTTTATTTATATGCAAGATGGTATTTATTCTAATATTACTGAGTTGTTAGGCTTTAGGTTTCACGTGAAACGTCGGAAACTAACTCACCAACAAACTCTTATTGCCACTAAAGCAGGCTATCATCAAGCTATTCGTAAAGGTAGAGGCATGACTTTTAGCGAAGTTAGAGAATATCAAGCAGGTGATGAAGTTCGTCATATAGATTGGAAAGTAAGTGCTAGAGCACAAAAAACCCATACTAAAGTATTTACCGAAGAACTAGAAAAACCAATACTGTGCTTAACCGAACAAACCCCTAAAATGTTTTTTGGTAGCCAAGTTAGGTTTAAAAGTGTACAAGCCATGAATATTACCGCTATTATTGGTTGGGTTGCTTTAAATAATGGCGATAAATTTGGTGGGCAAATATTTAATAACCAACGCTCTTCTTGGAATAAACCCAAGCAAGATCATAAAGCATTATTGCATGTTTTTCATAATGGCTTAGGTTTACAAAAAACCATAAAATCTCCAGTTAGCAATATTAATAACCAACAATTATGGGCAGAGCAACTTGAGAGTGCTGGTAAACAAGTTAACTCTGGTAGCCGTTTATTTTTAATTGGTGATTTTTTAAAACAATCAACTGATTTTTTTCAACAATTAGCCTATTTCAAAAAAAGAAATCAGTTAACTTTAATTCATGTTTTTGACCCTTTAGAAAAAAAACTACCTAACTCAGGCATGTTAAGTTTTTCAAATGGAATTAGTAAAATTTTAATGAATACAAACCTAGCTTCACAACAAAAACAATATCAGCAAAGTTATGCAAACAATTGGCAAGAACTAAAAGATAACTGTGGAAAACTACACATACCAGTAATTGAAATAGATTGTACTAAAAACCCTGTAGCAGAATTATTAAACCAAAAGGTAATTCATTAATGGCTCCACTAGAAATTGCCCCAGATGCACAACAGTTGCTTAAGCAACTAAATGATATAATTGTGCCAGATGCAGTTGGCTGGTTGCCTCCATCAGCTGCTTTAATGTCTTTAGTAATTGGTCTTGCTGGGATAATAATAGGCGTTGTTTGGGTTTTATTATCTAGCCACAAAGCTAACCAATATCGTAGGCAAGCAAAAAATCTTTTTGCAGAAGCAATCAAACAAGCAGCTACTCCACAACATAAAATTGAAGTAGCCAATAGCCTATTAAAACAAGTAGCTATTACTCATTATGGGCGAGCTAATGTAGCTATGTTGGCAGGGCAAAAATGGGTAGAATTTTTAAAAACTACTGCCAACTATATAGAGCAACCAAAATATTTAAAACAATATTTAAATGCTCATTATCAAGATAATTTTGATTTTGAAGAAAATAAACTTAATGCCGTATTAAATTATGCAAAAAGTTGGATAAAAGGGCATCATAAATGAGTTGGTTAAATATACTGGCTTTTTTTGACCAATTAGAGTTTATTACTCTTTGGGTGTTTGCCTTACTACCTTTGCCTTTAATAATACGTTTATTAATTAAACCAGCACTTAAGCAAGAAGCATCACTGCTTGCCCCACAAATTGTGGGTAGGCTAGGCATTAAAAATAATTTTATTTTACAGCCCAATGTTAAACAACACTTTATACCGATGATTTATATGCTTTTATGGTTACTAGTGTTATTAGCAGCTTCTCGCCCTGCATTATTTATTAAGCCAACTAGTTTTGATGCCACAGGCAGAGATATGATATTAGCAGTTGATTTATCGGGTAGTATGGAAAAAGATGACATGCGACTTGATGGGCAAAGAGTTAACCGTTTAGTAGCGGTAAAAGCGGTGGTTGAAGACTTTATTGAACAGCGTCAAGGAGATAGGCTAGGTTTAGTGGTTTTTGGGACGCAAGCTTTTATTCGAAGCCCTTTAACTCACGATTTAACCACGGTAAATCAATTATTGCAAGAAACTGAAATAGGCATGGCAGGTAATAATACTGCAATTGGTGATGCCATAGGGCTTACTTTAAAACATTTAGCCAATACTGAGCAAGAGCAAACGGTGCTTATTTTATTAACAGACGGCAGTAATACAGATGGTGTAGTAAGCCCACTAGATGCGGCAGAGCAGGCAAGAAAATTTGGTTTGAAAATTTATACTATTGGGGTTGGGCAACAACGATCACCATCCATATTAGATCCTTTTTTAAGTAGTGGGCCTGATATGGATGTAGAAACTTTAAAAAAAATAGCTGATATTACAGGAGGTGAGTTTTTTCTAGCATCAGACACCAAACGATTAAATGAAATATATGCACACATAAATTTACTTGAACAAACTACCCACCAAATTCATCAATTTAGGCTAAGAACCGAACTATACCAATATCCCCTTGGTTTAGCTTTAATATTGAGTTTGTTAATAGCTGTAACTAGGCTAAGGGCAAAAACATGACTTTTCATTTTCTACGTCCAGAATGGCTAATCGTACTAGTACCTATATTAATTATATTATGGTTTATTTGGCGAGCAAAAGCACAAAAAGGCAATTGGCAGAATTTAATTGCTATTAAATTTCAAAAATTTTTGCTAAGTGAAAATAATATACAGCAACAATCAAACCTGCCCTTAATTGGTTTAACAATTATTTGGTTTGTTGCAACTATAGCTCTAGCGGGGCCTAGTTGGCAAACAGTAGAGCAACCATCTGAAAAAGTACAACAAGGCACAGTTATTTTATTAGATAACTCTTTATCAATGTTAGCAGAAGACATAAAACCAAGCCGTATTGTTAGGGCAAGGTTTAAATTAATGGATTTTATAAATGCTAATCCTCACCTATCAACAGGTTTAGTAGTGTACTCTGGTTCGGCACATGTTTTAACCCCTATTTCAGATGATAATCAAACTATTTTATCTTTATTGCCTAGTATTAACCCAATGATAATGCCTGCCTTTGGTGCAGATGCAAGTCAAGGTATTGCCAAAGCAATTAACCTGTTAGAGCAGTCTAAAATTAATAGTGGGCATATAATTTGGTTGCTGGATGATATTAATAAAAATGAAATATCAGCAATAAAAGCACAGTTATCAGGTACTGGAATTAAAGTTAGTTTACTGGCGATAGGCACTAGTAAAGGTGCGCCAATTGCTGTGCCAGATTATGGTTTAATAAAAGATGATCAAGGTAAAGTGGTTATTGCAAGCCTACCAACTCCGTACTTGCATAAATTAGCTAATGCTATAGATGCTAAACTACTTTTCTTAAGCCATGATAATAGTGATGTTGAACAATTAAGTGCGGTATTTTCATTATCTAATCAAAAAATAGCTGCTGATGAAGATAGTGAAAACAAAAGTGTTAGCCATTGGTTAGATAAGGGTATTTATTTGCTTATACCTCTAGTGTTATTAATTGCACTGGCTTATAGGCGTGGCTGGGTATTAGTTTGGGTAATGATGTTACCTTTTGGAGGGCTTTATTTAGTATCCTTTAGCCCAGAAGTGTATGCTCAACAAACACCAGAAGCGATCACAAACGAAGCAGAAGGAGTAAGCTTATTAGATTTTTTAAAGTCAGGAAACCATTTAGGATACAAACTTTGGCAACAACAAAAATATGATATTGCTTTAGATTTTTTTAGAGATAGTCAATGGCAAGGTGCAAGCTATTATAGACTACAAGAATTTGCTAAAGCTCAACAAAAATTTAAAGATGATTCTAGTCCAATAGGTAAATTTAACTTAGGTAACTCTTTAGCAAAACAAGGCTTATTTGCAGAAGCTCAAAAAAGTTTTGCAGAGGCTTTAGCATTAAAGCCTGATTTTACAGAAGCTCAAGAAAACTTAGCAATTATTAATAAAATAATAAATAAAGAACAGGAGCAAAAACAGCAAAAAACAGATAAAGGACAAGATGCAAAACAAGAAGATAGCCAAGGCACTAAAGACAGTGAACAAGAAAGTGCTGAAGATGGCAAGCAATCGCCAGAAGATGGAGATGCCACTAATGAACAGCCAAAACAAGAGCAGCCAACTCAACAAGATGAAAAACAAGATATAAAAGAGCCAAAGCCACAAAAAGATGAGTTAAAAGAAGCTGAAAATGAAGAACAAGCTAAACAAAGCGACCCACAAGCAAGTAAAGCTGATGAGCCAGAGCAAGAGGAGGCAATGGCAGATATAGCTAAGAGAATGACTGAAGAAGAGCAGGCTAAAAAAGCCTGGTTAAATCAAATACCCGATGAGCCAGGCTTGTTCTTAAAAAATAAATTTGAACACCAATATCAACAACAAAAATTAAAACACAATGACAAAGACTCTCAAAATGACAAAATATGGTAAATTACAGATGAGTTATATAAAACGAGACCTTTGTATAATTAAAGCACAATTTATGAAACGCATAAAACAGCACTTTTTCTATCCAAAAATTCGTCAAATAGCTAGCTATTCTCCTTATTTTTGGCTAAAAAATGCACTATTTTCTACATTCCCTAAATCGCACTTTAATTATGCAAAGGTCTCAAAACAATACTTAATTTTAATCTTATTAATGCTATTTATTAAGCCTGTTTTTGCCCAAACTTTAACCTCGCAAGTAGACAGAAAAAACATTGAAAAGGGTGATATTATTACCCTAGTAATGCAAGCAGATTTTCAAACTAGTGCAACCCCAAGCTTTTTACCATTAAAAGATCAATTTGAGGTTTTAAGCACCCAACGTTCTAACCAGATATTAATGGTTAATGGTGAGTTTAAGTCTTTTACCCGTTGGGATATTAGGCTAATCCCAAAACAAGTTGGGCAACTTATAATACCGCCTTTAACAATAGCTAATGCCAAAAGCCCACCTATCAAAATACAGGTAACTAACTTAACAAAAAACAAACATCAATTAGGGGTAAGTTTTTTAGAAGCCAGCGTAAACATTACTACAGCATACGTACAGCAACAAATTATTTATACTTTACGCTTTTATTATCGTGGTATTTTAACCAGAGGCAACACCAATCCGCCTGTATTTACCAATGCTATGTCACAACAACTAACCAACCAAGTAAAGTTTCAAAAAAAGATTAATGGCATAACCTACGAAGTTTTCGAGTGGAGTTGGGCGTTTTTTCCGCAACAAAGTGGTGAATTGGTAATTCCTGCACAAATTTTTACAGGACAAATACACCATGATGGGCGTACAAAAAGAGTTAATGAGCAAAGTAAACCTATAATCTTAAGCATAAAACCTATCCCTGCAAGCTATCCTAAACATGCACTGTGGTTACCTGCTATAAGTATAGAAGTTGTAGAAGATTGGCAATATGATGCTAATATTAAAGTTGGCGATTCAATATCAAGAACTATACAAATTAGAGCAACGGGGTTGCAGGCTTCACAATTACCTAAAATTAATTTAATCGACCAGCCACAATTCCATCATTATCCAGATAAAAGCAAGCTTGAAAATAAAGCAACACCCCGTAACTTAACCAGCCAAAGTACCAGAGAAATTGTAATTATCCCTATTAAAGAAGGCGAGTTTACTTTACCTGAATATAAAGTTTATTGGTGGAATACTGCAGCAAATCAATTGGAAACAGCCATATTACCAACTAAAACATTTAATATTTTACCTGCCGTTGTAATTGAAGAGCCTGCTAAATTGATAATTACAGAAACTATTGCAGATGACACAATCAGCAAAGATAAACCACTAGATACCCCACAAAACTTAATTTTATGGCAAGTATTAACTTTATTTTTTGCTATTGTTTGGTTAATAACTTTATTTTTATTACTTAAGCAAAAAAAGACTACAGTGGTTTCTGCAAAAGTACAGCAAGTATCTAAAAAGCCAATACATTTAATTTTTTGCAACAAACAACAAATGGCAGAGCCAAAACAGTTTTATCAAACATTAACCAACTGGCTACAGTTACAAACAAATGTACATAATATAAAAAATACTATTAGCCTAGAGCTAAATCAACTAACTGCCCATTTATTTAATAATCAACCCTTAGCCGATGATTGTTTAATACAAATTTGTAAAAAAATACAAGTCATAACTAGTATAGAAAAAGAAACGAATAGTAAAAAACAATTAGATAAATTAGAAAAACTTTATCCATGATTTATGGTTGCAAATTATATTTTTCAGGAATAACCAATATTTTTATGATGATCTTGTTCAATGAGCGGAGTGTCAGGTAGTAGAGACCAAATTAGGTAATAAACAATCATTGGCAATAAAACAGTGTGTCGATTGTTGGTTTCTTGTAGCAACTTGCGAATGGTATTCTTAACTTCGATATTATTTGAGGTATCAACAATAATGTCAATTTCTTCACCGTAGGAATTAATGGCTTCGATAACATCTAGGTAATTGGGTATACCATCTTTTTTAACTTCTTTAAGCAGTGGGTTTTCTAAGTTATTTTCACTGATAGCTAAAATTTCAATATGTTCAGGTGCGACTTCTTTAAACTTTTGATAGAAAGTTCCTCCAACTCGTCCAAGACCAACAATTAAGAGTTTAACTTTTTTCATAATATTTTCCTTTAAGTTATAGAAAGAGACCAGAGACCTTTTACCCCTTAAGAGACTTAAAGTCTAACACTATTACCTAAATCCTGCATCAAGTTTTTAATATGTATGTGTATGGTGTAAGATAGTTATTTGTAGAGCAATTTTCATTCGAATGGAA
>CAZJWQ010000046.1:0-8718 GCA_964549645.1 uncultured Piscirickettsiaceae bacterium
TTAGTGTTTCCTTGTAAAACAATGACTTAGCTAAAAAAAGTGTCGAAGTCGGGTGGATTTTTATTAAAGCCATTTTTAACACCTAATTGAGCAACTACAGTTTGAGAACCTTTGGTAAGTGCTTGCTTAAAAGCCTTAGAAATATCTTCAGAACTTAACCCAGCTGGTAGGCTTGTATTGCTACTGGTATTACCAGTGGCTTTTTGTACTTCTGTTTGAGCTTGATTAATTAAGTTTTTACCTGCATCTAACCAACTTGCTTGGGCGTTTACACTGTATAAACTTGCTGAGATTAGTAGAGCTGTTGTTAAGTTTTTCATGATTTATTCCTTAAATCACAGTTAGGTTTTTATACGAGCCCTTGTGATAAAGTTAATTTTTACGTTAAAAAATTAAGCAAAGTTTTTAAATTCAATTTTATTATTATGAATTGATATATATTCTACTGCTGGGCGCCAATCACCTAATACCCAACGGTTTTTGGGTTGGTTGTTTAGCATAAATTGGTGTTGATTAGGTTTATGAGTATGCCCGTGGATTAGATTATCACTGTTTGGGTATTTATTAAATAAATTTATTACTGCTTGCTGATTTACATCCATTATAGTAATTGGTTTTTGTGAACTATCATTGGTAGATTTATTACGCATTTTATAGCCAATATTAATACGTGTAGTTTTTGGTAGTTTTAAAAATAACCATTGAACTATTTTTTTTCTAAACAAGCTACGCATTTTTTGATATTTAGTATCACCTGTACAAAGATGATCGCCGTGTACTAAGATTATATTTAGATTATTTATATTTATAATGGTTGGTTCTGGTAGCTTTATTATACCTGTGGCTTGCCAAAATTTATGACCCATTAGAAAATCACGGTTACCATACATTAAGTATATTTTTAAACCTTGGTTAGTAAGTTTTTTAAATATATTTATTACAGTCTGGTACTGTGCTAAATTTATATCATCACCAACCCATGCTTCAAAAATATCGCCTATTAAATACAGTGATTTGGCTTGTGTAGCTTTGGTATTTAAAAAGCTATAAAAGCTTTGGTTTATTGGGTGGTTATCATCAGCAACAAGGTGAATATCTGCGGTAATTATCACTTCTTCTTGCTGATTCATGATAATTTTAATCTTCTTCAGTAACTACTACTGTACTTTCAATAATAATATCTTCAACAGGTACATCTTGGTGTCCACGTCGGCTAGTAGTTTCTACTGTTGCCATTTCATCTATAACATCAAGCCCTGCTGTTATCTGGGCAAATACTGCATATCCCCAGCCATAGGTGTCTTTGCCAGTATGATCTAATGAAACATTATCAACTAAATTCATAAAAAACTGAGTGGTTGCAGAGTGTGGGTCTTGAGTTCTGGCATAAGACAGTGAACCACGTACATTTTTTAAACCATTATCTGCTTCATTTTCAATGGCATCACCAGAGTCTTTCTTTTCCATACCTGGTAGCATGCCACCGCCTTGTACCATAAAGCCAGGTATAATTCGGTGAAAGATTGTACCGTTATAAAAGCCTTCCATAGAGTAATGCACAAAATTTTCAGCACTAATAGGTGCTTTTTCATGATCCACTTTAATGGTAATATCGCCTTTATTGGTTTTAAAAACTACTTGGGTCATTTTACTGCCTTTTCTTTAATTTGTTGGTAAGTTAGCCCACCTATATGGGTTATTGTTATAATAGTAACGGCTTGTTGTGGCACGTCTTTCATGCCACTTTTAAAGCCTGTTTCTACCCTTCTTATTTCGTTTACAACTCTCATGCCTTCAGTAACTTTACCAAAAACAGCGTAACCCCACGCTCTTGGTGTTTTGTCTCTAAAGTCTAAAAAAGTATTTTGTGATACATTTATAAAAAACTGGGCAGTGGCAGAGTGTGGGTCAGAGGTTCTTGCCATAGCTACTGTGCCTATTCTATTAAATAAGCCATTATTTGCTTCATTAATAATTGGAGCGTGGGTTGGTTTTCTTTTAAAATCTTCGGTAAAACCACCACCTTGTACCATAAAGTTTGGGATTACACGATGAAATATTGTGCCATCATAAAAACCTTCATCAACATAACGTAAGAAATTTTGTACTGATATTGGTGCTTCTTTGTAATGCAGTTCTAAAATAATATCGCCCATGCTAGTTTCAATTTTAACTTGTGGTGCGTTATTCTCTTGGGCGGTTGCGGCTATTGGCATAAGCATAAATGCTGATGTAAGTAGGTATAACATGGTTTTATGTAACATAATTTATTTTCCTAGGGTAAGTTAAATCCTAATACCCGAATAGAGAATTGGTATCTAGCAAATAAGGGCTAGCACTATATATCCAATCTCTATCCGAGGATTATGGTTAAAAATTTCAAGTGTATTTTATCGAAAATTAGTAGGTAATGTTATAATTCTTTTCTTATAAAGTAAAAAATAAAGGCTTTTAGGCATGAGCAACAATGAAACCACCAATGAGTTAAGCGACAAACCTACTAATTTTATCCGTAATATTATTGATAAAGACTTATCTCAACAATTGCATACACAGGTGCAAACAAGGTTTCCGCCAGAGCCTAATGGTTATTTGCACATAGGTCATGCTAAGTCAATTTGTTTAAACTTTGGGCTAGCTGAAGACTACCAAGGTAAATGTAATTTACGTTTTGACGATACCAACCCTACTAAAGAAGATGTAGAGTATGTTGATGCTATAAAAAATGATATAAGTTGGCTTGGGTTTCAGTGGGACTCTGAGGTAAAATTTTCATCAAACTATTTTACTAAGTTTTATGATTATGCACTTGAGCTAATAGAGAAAAATTTAGCTTATGTTGATTTTTTAAGCGCTGATGAAATTAGAAAATATAGAGGCACTTTAACCCAAACAGGTGTAAATAGCCCTTATAGAACCGCTTCTGTAACTGATAACTTAGCATTTTTTAAAAAAATGAAAGGTGGTGAGTATAAAGAGGGTGAGTGTATTTTAAGAGCAAAAATAGATATGTCTTCTAGTTTTATGTGTATGCGAGACCCTGCTATTTTTAGAATAAAATTTGCCAATCATCACCAAACAGCTGATGATTGGTGTATTTACCCTATGTATGATTTTGCTCATTGTTTATCTGATGCAATTGAAAATATTACCCACTCATTATGTACTTTAGAGTTTCAAGATAACCGTCGTTTATATGATTGGGTGTTAGAAAATATAACAGAATTTAATAAGCCAAATCGTCCGCATCAGTATGAGTTTTCACGTTTAAACTTAAAATATACATTAATGTCAAAACGTAAATTACACCAATTAGTTGCCGATAAGTTGGTAGATGGCTGGGATGACCCACGCATGCCAACTATTATAGGTCTGAAACGTAGGGGTTACACTCCTGCTTCTATTCGTGAATTTGTAGCTAGAATCGGGGTGTCTAAAGTAGACAGCATGACCGAGATGAACATTTTAGAAGCGGCTCTTAGAGATAATTTAAATGTTTTAGCCCCTAGATCTATGGCTGTAATCGACCCTGTAAAAGTTGTTATTGAAAATTATGCCAATGATAATATTGAAACTATTTTAGCCCCTATTCATCCACAAAATGAACAAATGGGTAAAAGAGAAATTAATTTTGGTAAAACATTATTTATAGATAGAGCCGATTTTATAGAAACAGCACCAAATAAAAAATGGAAAAGGTTGGCTATAGGCAAAGAAGTTAGGCTAAGAAATGCCTATGTTATTAAAGCAGAAAGATTAGAGCTAGATGCGTCAGGGCAAATTACCACTATTTATTGTAACTATGATGCTAACACCTTAGGTAAAAACCCAGAAGATGGCCGTAAGGTAAAAGGCGTAATTCATTTTGTAGAAGCCAGTACCGCACTTGCCGCTCAATTTAACCTATACGATAGATTATTTATTGTAGAAAACCCTGCTAAATCTGATAATTTTGCAGAAGTTATAAACCCTAATTCATTAATTATAAAACAAGGTTTTGTTGAAGCAAATATGGCAAATGCTCAGCCAGAAAAAGCCTATCAATTTGAAAGAGAAGGTTATTTTTGTCAAGACAATAAAGCAAAAGGCTTAGTGTTTAATAAAACAGTGGGTTTAAGGGATAGCTGGAGTAATTAATGAGTTTACAAATATACAATACAGAAACTCGTAAAAAACAATTATTTAAACCTATTAATGAAAATAAAATAGGTATTTATGTATGCGGTATAACCGTTTATGATTATTGTCATATAGGTCACGCTCGTGTAATGGTGGTTTTTGATACTATTGTGCGTCATTTAAGAAGCTTAGATTATGATGTAACCTATGTAAGAAATATCACCGATATTGATGATAAAATAATTAACCGCTCTATAAAAAATAATGAAGATATTAAAAGTTTAACTAAGCGTTTTATTAAAGCTATGCATCAAGATGAGCAAGCTCTTAATGTGCTAAGACCAGACCAAGAGCCTTTAGCTACTGAGCATATCCCCCAAATAGAAGCGATGATTACTAAATTAATAGCTAAAAATCATGCTTATATAGCAAACAATGGAGATGTGTACTTTAAGGTAAAATCTGCTAAAAACTATGGTCGTTTATCAGGTAAAAATATTGACGATTTAGAAGCAGGCGCAAGGGTTGAAATAAATTTAGCTAAACATGACCCTTTAGACTTTGTATTATGGAAAGCTAGCAAAGATAATACTCAAACTAATGAACCTTCATGGCATACATCTATGGGTAATGGTCGCCCAGGTTGGCATATAGAATGTTCTGCTATGGCAACTAAGTGCTTAGGTAATCATTTTGATATTCATGGTGGCGGTATGGATTTAACCTTCCCACACCATGAAAATGAAATAGTTCAAGCCGAATGTGCAACAGGTGAACATTATGTAAATACTTGGATGCATTGTGGGTTTGTAAGAATTGATGATGAAAAAATGTCCAAATCATTAGATAATTTTTTTACCATTAAAGAAGTTCTTAAGCATTACCATGCAGAAGTAATAAGATATTTTTTATTAGCTAGCCATTATCGTAGCTCAGTAAATTATTCTAATGATAATTTAGATATAGCAAAAGCTAGCTTATCAAAATTATATTCAGCATTAGAGCTAGTAAAACCTGCCCCAAATGCTTTAAAAGATTCAAGTTACGAAAAGCGATTTACTAAAGCCATGAATGATGACTTTAACACCCCACAAGCATTAGCGGTGTTGTTTGAATTAGCTAAAGAAGTAAATAAGACCGGTTCTGCTAAAGTGGCATCTTTGCTTAAAAAATTAGCTAATCAACTAGGTTTATTAGAGCAAGATGCAACTAGCTTTTTTAAAAATCAACCAAGTAAGTCTAGCTTAACTGATGAAGATATTAGCAAGCTAATTGCAGAAAGAACGCAAGCTAGAGCAAATAAAAACTTTGCCCGTTCAGATGAAATAAGAGACCTATTACTAAAACAAAATATTGAATTACTTGACGGTACAGGCGGTACTAATTGGCGACGTAATTAATGGCATAATTAGTTATGAAATGTATCTATAACTCTATTATTAAAGTCTTCGGCATTTTTAAAGCCGACTACACGTTGGCTTCTTATTTCTTGCCCATTTATAAAAAATAGAATAGCAGGTGGGCCGACAATGCCAAAGTGTTGCATAAGATCTTTATCTATTTGATCATTAGCAGTTACATCTGCCTTTAATAAGGTTACGCCTACAAGACTGTTATATACATTTTGGTCGGTAAAGGTAAATCTCTCCATCTGTACACAAGCAACGCACCAGTCGGCATAAAAATCTAACATTACTAGTTGGTCTGTTGCAACTATCTTCTCTACATCAGCAATAGATTTTATTTTTTGAAAATCTAACCCTTGAGAGTCATTTAAAGCTTGTGAGCTACCACTACCTTGTAAAACTTTTAAAGGTTGTAATAAACTATTACTACCTGCAGACATACCTATGATTATAATAACCCCGTATACAAAGCTTATTAAACCGATAGATTTAGCAAACTTTGCCCAACCACTTTTATCTGCAATATTATTAAATGCCCCAAGATATACTGCCGAGCCAATAAATAGAGCTGCCCATAGGCTTAATACAACTTGGCTCGGTAAAATTCTATCTGCCATCCATATGGCTACAGCTAATAGCATTACCCCAAATACTACATTTATTTGATCCATCCAGCCACCAACTTTTGGTAGTATTTTGCCAGCTGATGCACCTATTAGCAGTAGTGGTACGCCCATACCAATACTCATAGCAAATAAAGCAACCCCTCCTAATAAGGCATCACCTGTTTGCCCTATGTATATTAAAGCACCTGCTAAAGGTGCGGTAACGCAAGGTCCAACAATTAGGGCAGATAAAAACCCCATTATTGCCACACCTATATAAGAGCCATTTTGTTGTTTGTTGGATGTGTTTATTAATTTTGTTTGTAATGAGTTAGGTAGTTTTAATTCGTAAAAACCAAACATTGAAAAAGATAAGGCTATAAATATTAGTATAAAGCTAGCTATAACCCAGGTATTTTGGAATAATATTTGTAAGTTCCCACCAAAAACACCTGCTAACACCCCTGCTATGGTGTAGGTTATGGACATTGCTAATACATACACTACCGATATAGTGAAGGACTTTCTGACAGTAATGTTTTTACCTTGCCCAACAATGATGCTAGATAAAATAGGCACCATTGGTAGTACGCAAGGGGTTAAAGATAGCAATAACCCAAACACAAAAAATGTAGCTATTATTATCCAAAAAGAATTATCACTTAAGACTCTTGTTATTAAGTCTGTTTCTGATAAGTCTTGGTCGTTTAGCGATGTTTGAGCATTTATTTGTTGAGCCGGTGTAGCATTAGCTGTTGAAATTGTACCAAAACTAGTTGCATTAATTTCAGTTACGTATTGTATTGGAGGAAAGCACACCCCTGTAGTGCTGGAGCAACCTTGAAATTGAATTTGTATTTTAGCACTATCTACAATGTCTGTAACAGTTAATAGAGCTTGAAAATCTTGTTCGTATACAGCCATCCTACCGAATGCTGGGTCATCGGTCATTTTTGCAGCAGGTAAATCTAAATAGCCAATACTAGCAATCCCATCTATAACTTCAATTTGAATTTTATCTTTATATAAATAGTAACCTGATGCAACTTTAAAAGTTAATAATAGTTGCCCTTGCCCTGTTGGAGTGGTACTCAGTTGAAAGGCTTCATCAGCGGGTAATAAATCATTACCGGTATTTGGTAATGAAAATAGGCTGTTTAATACTGCTAAACCTGTGGCTGAAGAAGGTGCGGCACTTAATGTTTGTACAGGAATATCAATCAAAAAAGTTCTGGCTTGTGGAGGGTAACAAACACCTTGCGCTTTTTCACAACCTTGGTATTTAATGGTAATTTCTGCTTGTTCTGCATTACCTGAAAAAAACTGATGTATTATTAGTTGATTTGCAAAAACCTCTGTATTGCCAAAAAAAGGATCATCTTTAGGGATACCTTTAGAAATAAACTCAAGGTTTTCTAGGGTTATGTCATCGGATACAACGCCTGTTCTTTCTTTATATAAGTAATAGCCATCAGCAATATCCCAAGTAATGATAATTTTATTATCTTCAACTACAGGGGTATGCAGTTTAAAGGCATCATCCACAGCTAATAAACTATTAGACATAGCTAATTGTGATAATGAAAGAGTAATTAGTATAATTAAACTAGTAGTTAAGCTTTTGAAATTACGTAAAAAAAACATATTTTATATTTAGACATTATTTTAATAAAATTGCATCTAGTCTAATATAAAACTTATAGTAAATGTACCCGATTGGTATATTTTTTTAACCTGCTTATAATTAATTTTTATACCTTTTGTTTTTAAAGGTATTTTAGTGGCAAAACCGCTTATATAGGCGTTAAGCATTTAATAGGAGGTCGTTAAAGTACAGTTTTAACAGTATAATGGTTTCCTTATTAATATTTAAGGGGGTTAGTTTTAAACATGGCACTAGATCCAATTGTAATGTTTTTTTATCTTAGGGTTAACAGCAGGAATCTTACGTTCAGAACTTGCTTAATCGCCGGGCAGTTACAAACTCTAAACCCCAATCTCTATCTGGGGATTAGGGTTAAAGGCTCAGTTTTACATGTCTCTAGGGGAGTGTGGTATTTGCAACGAAAGCCCCATGTTTTTATAGGCAGTAGCTAATGCTTTATGGATCAGAAAGGCATGGAAGTCTATAGCGGTTATCCCAATAATAGATTCTGCTACTTTGTTGCCTTTACTATCAAGAAAAACAGTAGCAGGAACAAGGTCTGCATTATATTTTTCTGCTAATTCTTGTTTAGTAATTAATTTATTATCAAAACCTAAAATTGGTGTTGAATCATCAATACTTACATAGCGCATTAACATAAATATACCATCATACTTGCCGCCAAGAATCATTGGGTTTAATACTTCGGCAGTTATTGTATGGCAAAAAGGACACCATTTGGCACCAAAAGTTAGCATTATTGGTAGCTGTTTTTTGTGTGCTTTTTGTGATAATTCGTATAAGTTAGTAAGCTCTTTTTGAGTGGTTCTTTTATTAAGCATTGTGTGATTATCCTCTTCTAAATTTTTTTATTATGCAAGTTTTTTATCATAGTAGCATATTTGTTTAAAACTAGATTACAGTTTAAGGTAAAATCATATAA
>CAZJWQ010000047.1:0-8584 GCA_964549645.1 uncultured Piscirickettsiaceae bacterium
TTTGATTGGTTTAATTTATTATTTAATTCTGTAGCAGAAATTAAACTTTCAAAAGCAAAAGTAGTCGAGCTAAATAAAATGGTTATTGATATTAAGAAAACTTTAATTGTTTTGGCTGTCATTTTCTAGTTAGTCTAATTTACCCCAAGGCGACTAGGTTAACACAGCTTTAAACCATTTGCCAACTCTAGTTTTAACCTATAAACCCAAGCATAAATAAGGTTACAATAAGCATATAAAACACATTTGATAGTATAATGCTACAAAAAACATAATTAGTATGCTTTAATTCACAATCTAATATACAATGGAGGCGGAATTACATGAAGTACCATATAACTAAAGAAGAAGCTCATTCAGCCAAAAACCCCCATCATATTTTTAACTTAAACGTACTTTTAGTTCATCTAGCAGGTGCTAAAATTATTTTAGAGCTAAGTCGTGATAGTTTTATATTATTTTTATTAATCCCTTTAATCTCAGGTTTAATTTTTGCTTATATTTATAAGCGTGGACAAAAACCCAAAAAAAACCAAACATGGTTTGTAACTGCCCATTGGGTTTTAGCTTGGCGAAGAGGTCGTTTAATGTTAATCGCCTACGCTATAGCTTTTGCTATTATTGTAGCTACATCTTTACTTGGCACACTTAGTGGCGGGATGATGATGAATGATTTTTCAGATGATGGCTCTTCATCATCCATAATTGAATTAATAGGGCTATATTTTGCTGCTGTAGTAGTTTTTTTAGTTATGCTGGTAAACTTCATTTTGGCTGGTATTTCTGTGTATGATGCCGAAAAAGGCATTATTGATGAAAGTATTATTAAGCACTTACCAAGAGATGAGAATTCTAATTTGGAAATAAAAGAAGAGCAAACTACATGAGAAAAAAGCCAACTACTAAACGAAACTATAAAACAACAGTTTGGTGGGTACTGTTATTTGCTATAATCTTAACTATTATCCTAATATTTACCCCTAAAGGGTCGGAAGAAGTTGTGCCAAAGATGCTACCTTGGAACAGCTTTTATAATGAGCAAAACCAGCTGGTTGCTTTAGGTTTAACCCTAAACAAAAGCACCGTAAATGATGCAGTTGAATTATTTGGTTCAGATTATGAAATGCTAGTTTTTTCTGAAAGAGACGCTTCTAATAAGGTGGTAGAAGTGAACTTTCCTACGATGAATTTAGCAAGATTAAGGGGCTTTCTTACGCTTGTATTAGAGGTTCCAGAACTAGAATTAGATGAAATGTTTTCTCGTGGAGTAAAGTCAACAATGAATCATTCAGGTAAAAGAGAAATAACTTTATTTAGAGGTGATAAATTATCATTAATGGATAATAAAATTAGGTATTTCACTTTTGTGCCTAGAAAGGATTTACCTGAAGATTTGTTAAAAAGTCTTTTTGGCGAGCCTGAACTAATTAAAGCAGATTTACATGGCATCAATAGATGGTTTTATCCTCAAAAAGGTTTAGAAATAATTGTAAACCCACATGGAGCAGATGTATTTCAATATTATTTAGTACCTCCTCTAGAGGTTCTTTTAGAAAAACATGCATACCTCCTAGATATTACCCCCAGCTAACTTACCCTGCCAGTATTTGGGGTTATAAACCTAATTGCCAAGTTAAATTATTTAACGGTCCTTGTATTTTAAATGGTATTTCTGTATTCTCAAAACTACTTAACGGCCATGGTAGTTTATTAAAAGTAGTAAACAGCTGAGCATTTATATAATTTTTATTTAGGTCATATTCTAATAAACCTATAGCGTTAAATAATTCACTATTTAAATTTAACCTTCTGGCGTTAAAAACACCATTATTGATCCTGCCAGTAAGTCTTAAGGAGCTAAAGTTTGTTTGATCGGTACTTTTCGGTTTTGCTAAGCTCATTATCTTTAACAAATCTATACCTATATACGATCCTTCTTCAATGGATCCTGTAAAAGATCCATTTAAATTTTGAATTAATAATCTTTTATTAACTCCTTTAGAATTTAATGCAAAAGTACTATTAAATTTACCTGCTATATTTTTATAATTAAAACTATCACTTAAAAAAGGTTTTAAGGCTATGTTTGTAGCTTTGCCTGACCAGCTATAACTAGGGGTTGTACCTGTTACGTCCAACCTTAGTCTTGATTTAATATTACCTGAATATAAACGAGCATCTAATGGGGCTAAATCTAAACTGCCTTTATAATTAAATAAAGTTGTTGTAAAGTCTTTAAATAATATGCCTGATGCAGTTAAAGAGCTAATATTTAAATCTCCTGCTATTTCTGTAGTTCTTAAAGTATTTACTGGTATCGCCAGAGGTAAATATGATGGCAAAGGTTGTTGGGTTGCTATCAAATTAACCTGTTTTGCTGATTCTACTAATACTCGATATTTATCTAAATTTAATGTATCTACATCTAGATTAAAACTTATATGTGATTTTTGGTTATTAGTAAGATTAGCAACAAAAACTTTACCCTGTAAGTTACTAGCATCTACTTGCAGATTTATATTTTGTAAATTTAAGTTATTATTTTCATAAACCCAGTCTAAATTTAATGATGTACTACTTAATACATCTGCTTCTACAAAATTAGGTATATTTAATTGCAAAGTTGTTAAATATTTTTTTAAATTTATTTCATTACTAGCAATATCACCTTTACTAGTAACTATTTTATTTCTAGCAAATTGTTTTGTAAAATTTGTAGATATAGTCCCTGTTGTTGATTTTAATTGTGCATTTACTGCTTCAATGTTTAGTTCAATGTTAGCTTGTTGCATATTTATATTAAACGCAGAACCTGTTGTGGTTAAATCTAGAGTTTGTTGTTTATCTTGATCTTTTATTAATACAACTATATTTCCATCCCAATCGCTAAACTGCCAATTTTGTAATAATGAGTCAACTTTTAGTTGGCTATTGATATCTGCATGGTAATTTATTAGGCTATTATAGGTAGTAAAATTAAACTGTGAATTAATATCAAAAGGAGCATTTGGTAACATATTAGATGCTAGCAAATTAATATTAGATAAAGTCCAGTTTTGTTGGGCATCTTGCCAATGCAGTTTTGCTTGCTTTAACTCTATAGCTTCTATCATTATTATTTGGTTAGCAAATAATTGCCACAGCGAAAGATTAAAACTAATTTCATCTATTTGCCCTAAAACTTCAGCCTTAGCATTTTCTGTACTGGTTATTTCTGCTGTGGTTATCGTTACTTTTAAAGGGATTGCTGTAACATTAATTTCTCCATTTATTGTTAATATATAGCCTGTTTTATCTAAAAATAATTGTTCTAGCTGTGGTTTGTGTTTATTAAAATTAGTAAACTTTATACCTGCCCAAGTTCCTATGACAATTAAGCTTATTAAAATAATTATAAATAAGGCTATTTTATTAAGCCAGTGCATATTTCTTATGAAATTTATCATTATATAAATACCTGTAAAACATCATTAAGAAATGTTTTACCTAAATTAGTTAATATTAATTGTTGATCTACAATATTTGCCCACTTTTTTTTAATTAAGTAGTCTAAATTATGGTTAATTTTTGTTAAGCTCAACCCTGTACGTAATTCAAACAATTTAAGCTCAAACCCCGCCGATAGTCTTAGTGCATTTAGCATAAACTCAAATATAACTTCACTTTCACCAACTTGGTTTATTCTACCGAATTTGTTATTAGAAATCATCGCAATATAGCCACCTGGTGAAGCAGGCATTTGTGTACGAAATATTTTACCCTTAGGCGGGTCAGTTATTTTACCATGAGCCCCTGCCCCTAAACCTATATAGTCACCAAATTGCCAATAATTTAAATTGTGTAAACATTGCCTATTATTTTGTGCATAAGCTGAAACTTCATAGTTATGATAACCTGCTTTAGCTAATTCTGCTTGACATGCAATTTGCATTTCCCATGCAATATCATCTTTGGGTAATACTGGAGGGTTTTTATAAAAAGGCGTATTAGGCTCTAAGGTTAATTGGTAGAGTGATAAGTGTGGTGGAGCAAGCTTAATAGCTGTTTTTATATCACTTAAGGCTTGTTCGGTAGATTGATTTGGTAAGGCAAACATAATATCTAAATTAAAATTGGTAAAGCCTGCTTTTTTTGCAGCTTCTGCTGCCATGTAAGCTTCAGCTGCCGAATGTATCCTTCCCAAGGATTTTAACTTTTCATCTTCAAAACTTTGCACCCCCATAGATAACCGATTAATTCCAGCTTCACGAAAACCTTTAAATTTATTAAAATCGACGCTACTAGGGTTTGCCTCTAAAGTAATTTCAATATTTGGCTTAAAACCTAATAATGCTCTTGCACGAGATAAAAAGTCATTTAAGCCCTCTTCAGACATTAAGCTTGGCGTACCACCACCAAAGAATATACTTTGGATTGGTCGCCCCCAAACCAATGGTAATGTTTGCTCCAGTTGCTTAATTAAGGCATTTAAATAGTCTTTTTCTTGGTTATTTTTTAAAGTGTGTGAATTAAAATCACAATATGGGCATTTTTCAATACACCAAGGATAATGAACATATAGGCTTAATGGAATAGGTTGAGTAAAATGCATAAACGGTTAAAATTATTTAGATTTTTTATCAAGTTCTAAAATAGCTTGTTTATATACTATGGCAGCTTTAGTTTCTAAACCTTCTTTTTCATAACATTTTGCTAAGGCATGGTAGGTTTCTACTTGGACATTTAATTTCAAGCTAGTTTTTAAATGAGTTTGGGCAATAGCCCACAGTTGCCCTTGGCAAGCTATTCTACCAATAGTTAAGTGTAAAACTGCATTGTTTTGGTGTTTTTTTAGCCATTTTTCAGTTATTTTTAAAGGCTCGATAGCCGATGTAAATTTTAACCTACCATATTGATAAACTAATCTATCGTCCCATTTTTTAGCCAAGCTTTTAATTATTAACTCAGCTAAACCTGCTTGCTGTTGCCAACCTATTTTTTGTTCTACAAACTCTGCTAAAATACTTACTTGCAGTTGTTGGCTATTAGTTATTTGTTGCCATATTGTATCTAGTTGCTGATTGCTTGCAGATTCTGCTATTTTTGCCGATATTATTTGTATTTCTGCTTTTTCTATAGCATCTTTTTCTAAAGCCGAAATCTTTTTTATTTGTGGCATTATTTTTGCTAAAAGCTGCCAATTTTTAGTTGTTTGCACTAGGCTTGCATATTCTGCCAATACAGCCCTACCAGTTTCATTTCTTTTATGCAAAGCTTGTAATATTGCTAAAGATTTTTGCGGTAAAGTGGCTTTTAATAACCTAGCCTCGACTAAACCTATAGCCTCATGGTCATTAAGATAATATTGTTTGGCTTGGGTTAAATATTTATCTCTACGAGCAAATGCTTGCTGATTATGAGCCATTTTAGCAGCACTTAAATAATGAATTAATCCTACACTAGAAAATTTAGCACTTTTAATTAATTGTTTTTCAGCCAGCTTCCAATTACCATACTCTAGTGCTACCATGCCTTTATTTAGGGTATCTTCAGCCTTACCATGGCGTTTAATTGCTTTGGCTTCGCGCCAATGTCGTGGGAAAATAATTATTGCAGCCCATAATCTAGTTAATAAATACAAAGCAATAATGCCAACCGCTATTATTACTAATAAAAATGAAACGCTGGTTTCAATTACCCATTCACGCCATACTATAGAAACTAAGCCATTATCTTGTAAAGCAAGGGTCGTCAAAAAAGTTGCTAATACAAAGATTATGCCCCATTTAATCATTATTGACATAGGCAATCTCTGTAATATGTAACGGCATTTTTACCATTTTACTTGTAGGAATTAAACTAAGTTTTTTTGTCTGCCATGTATCAAATTGATTAGGGGCGTAACGTTTTATTAAAGAAGAAATATCATCTACTGCATATTGCACAACTTGTGGAGCTTGGCTATTAATTGCCCAACCTAACTGCTTTACTTGCACTAACATTCTTTGCTTGATTAAGTTTTCATTTAATTGTACTGCAACAATTGATAAATCATATTTTGAGTCTTGTTTACGAATAGAAAATAATTGGCTAATTTCCTGCTGTACTTGTTGCCAATTGGTAGGCGATGTTTCATGTGGAACATCTACTTTTTCATTTACTGAGTTTAAATTTAAAGCGGTTATCCATTGGGTTAATTCGGTGATTTTAGTTATATCTAATACTGGCGGCTGATGGTTTTCAATCATTGCCAAGTCTTGTTTTATTTTCGCTAAAAGTCTTGCTTTGGTAACATGCTCTGATTGAGATACACTTTGCGATAGAGCATGTAAACTATTTAAAGTGGCGATATTGTTATTAGAAAACAACCATTGGTTATTTATTTGTAATACCCAGTTTTGTAACTGTTGATCTGATAACTTAGATATTGAGCCTATAGATTGCTGAAAATCTGATTTTTTTACTAATAAAGATGACTTAAGCAACTCATTTTGCTCTATAAGAGATTGTTGTTTATTTTGCAAACCTTGTAAGTGTTGATTTATAGCTGTAATTTCAGCTATTAACTCTGGGTTGGCTACTGTAATAGGTTGCTTTTCAGCCATAACCTGTGGTTTTGCTATTTCTGAAAATTTAGCAGTTAATACTTGTAATTCTGCTTGTAGATTATTTAACTGTGTTTGCTGTTCATTTAATTGTTTAGGTTCGGTAAAAGATTTTACTTGCTCTTCTAAAGTGCTAATGTTTAATTTAATTTGGCTGGTAGTTTTTTGTAAATTATTAATTTTCTCTATTTGCCAAGCATTGCTGTTAGCTAAAAACATATAAACACCAACTACAATACTAACGGCTAATGCCGATATTATTATAAATAATAAAAACTTATATAAAAAACTTTTAAAAGCAGATTTTTTACCTACAGAATTAGGTGCAACTTTTTTCTTGGGTTGCTTTTGGAGGCCTTCGGTAGCTAGCTGTGGGTTAATAACCCTTTGGTTAGTTTTAGGGGTAATTAATTTGTTGTCTATTGCCATTTTATATTCCTTAAAAGCTAACTGTTTTTAATGCTTTAATAATCGCCAAATTAGTTGGCTTTTCTACTATATGAGTTTGACCCTTCCAACCTAAATTTAACATGGCTACTTCAATACGTTTACTAAAAATAATAGCTGTTTTTTGCAATAAAATTACTCGCTCTTTTGCAGGCATGTTGTTTATTAGTGCGCTAAAAGAATCTAAACTAGCTATCAGCACTATACCATTATTTGCCTGTTTAAAGCTATTCCATGGCTTAGCACAAAAAGCATTTTCTACTCGCTTATAACATTCAACTTCGTTAACTATAGCTTGTTTAGCAATTAAGCCTAAGGTTAAATTATTTAAGCCCCCTTCGCCCTTCACAACTAAGCAACCTGCATTATGTAAAGAGTTTGGTAGTAATTTTAAGATAGAATTACTATCAAATACATCTACAGGCGATATTGCTGTTATATTATATAATAATAGCTGTTTTTTAGTAGCTTCACCAACCGCATAAACAGTAGTTTCTTTAAAAAAATCTTGTACATAATCTAACTGTTCAATAAAGTGGATAACTGCACTAGAGCTTATAAAAAAAATATAACTCTTTCGCCAAACTTTTTTTATAAGTGGGATTTGCTCAATACACAAGGTTGGGTAGTTAATAAAGGTTAAGTTTTGCTCTATTAATAAGCTATTTAAGTTACTTGCTTGTAATATTGGCCTGGTATTAAGTAGCATCACTATTCTTATATACTTCACTTAAAATTTTATTAGCACCCTGTGCCAATAGGTCTTTAGCTACTTTAACGCCTAATTCTACAGGATGCTCTATAGATCCTATAGCTTGTGCTGATAATATTTTAGAGCCATCTAATTCTGCAACTAAACCATTTAATTTAATTTGTTTGTCATTAATAAGTTGGGCATAAGCGCCTATAGGCACTTGACAACCACCGCCTAATTTTTGGTTCATTGCTCTTTCTGCTTTAGCTATAATTTCACTTTTAGGGTGATTTAAGGTTTTAATTATAGCAAGAATGTCTTTATCATTACTTAAGTACTCAATACCTAAAGTACCTTGGGTTACTGCTGGCAAGCAATCTTCTATAGATATTTGGTGCTTAATTCGCTCATCTAACCCCAAACGTTGTAAGCCTGATGTTGCTAAAATTATAGCATCATACTGACCATCATCTAACTTAGCTAACCTTGTGCCAACATTACCGCGTAAATCTTTTACTTGTAAGTCTGGTCTTATTGCCATTAATTGTGCTTTACGTCTTAAGCTAGAGGTGCCTAAAATAGCTCCAATAGGTAAGTCGGTAAAATTTTGATAAGTATTGGAAATAAAAGCATCTGTGGGTGAGTGTCTTTTTAAAATTGCCCCTAAAGCAAAATCCTCAGGTAAATCCATAGGCACATCTTTCATTGAGTGCACAGCTATATCAGCAGCACCTGCTAAAATACTTTCTTCTAATTCTTTAGTAAATAAGCCTTTGCCACCTATTTTAGCTAAGGGTACATCTAATATTTTATCGCCCTTAGTTACTATTGGTAATAACTTTACTTCTAAATTAGGGAA
>CAZJWQ010000048.1:0-8490 GCA_964549645.1 uncultured Piscirickettsiaceae bacterium
CTTTACCAAGGAGCATTGCCTGCCACTAAAACTGAAAGGCCATAAAAAACCCCTATCATTAGCAAGAAACTTAAAAGCCACCCTAGAAACACTAAAACAAAACTTTTTGGCTTACCTACAGCATTCAAAATAAACCAAGTTACTATTGATATAACAGCAATCATTAACAAAAATTTAACGTACATCATTTTTTAAAACCTTTATAATCTTTTAAAGTGGTATTACCCTAACTCTATGACTATACCATTATTTTTATGAAAAATTCTTTATTTTAATTAGAGAACTTTGCAAGGCTTTTAGATAACCATTATGAATAACAGCAGCACTCACAAACCAACTCTTTTTAGCGGCATACAACCTTCTGGTGATTTAATGCTTGGTAATTACATTGGCTCTATTAAAAACTGGGTAGCCATGCAAGATGACTATAATTGTTTATTTTCATTAGTGAATATGCATGCTATAACTGTAGAACAAAATCCTACAGAACTTTTAAAGCGTAGCTTAGATTTCGTGGCTCTTTATTTAGCTAGTGGTATTAACCCTGATAAAAGCACTATCTTTATTCAATCTCATGTGGCAGAGCATTCTGAATTGGCTTGGATATTAAATTGCTCAACTTATATGGGTGAATTAAACCGTATGACACAATTTAAAGATAAATCTGCAAAGCATTCTCAAAATATAAATGTAGGCTTATTTAATTACCCTGTACTTATGGCATCTGATATTTTATTGTATCAAACAGATTTGGTGCCAGTAGGGGCTGATCAAAAACAACATTTAGAACTAGCTCGTGATATTGCCACTAGGTTTAATAACCGTTTTGATAAACAAATATTTAAAGTGCCTGAACCTTTTATTGCGTCTCACACATCTGGCGGTAGAATAATGAGCTTGCAAGATCCTACCGCTAAAATGTCTAAGTCTGACAATAATACTAATAATTTTATTGGTTTACTTGATGACCCTAAATTAATCTTAAAAAAGTTTAAGAAGGCACAAACAGATTCTGGCTCTGAAATAAAATATGATCTAACTAATAAGCTCGGCATTGCAAATTTATTAACTATTTATGCGGTTATAAGCGGTAAAACAATTACCCAGGCCGAAGAGTATTTTGCTGGCAAAATGTATGGGCATTTAAAAGCTGAACTGGGTGAGTTGGTAGTTGAATATTTAAAACCTATTCAAAATGAATTTTATAAAATAAGAGCTGATGAAGCACAATTAAAAGCTATCCTTGCACAAGGGGCAAAGCAGGCAAAGCAACAAGCACAGCAAACCATGCAAAAAGTGCATGATGCCATTGGTTTTGTTGTAGCATGAGCCCTGCTGATATTAATATATTTATAACTGGTTGCTCTACAGGCATTGGCTTAGATGCTCTTAAAACCTTACATAAACTTGGCTATAATGTTATTGGTAGTTGCCGTAAGCAAGCAGATGTTATTAGCTTACAGCAACAAAACTTTAAGTGTTTGCAATTAGATCTTGCTTGTTCTATTTCTATTAACCAAGCAGTGACAGAATTAACTAAAATAACTAATAACAAAGTAGATGTATTATTTAACAATGCTGCGTTTGGAATACCAGGAGCTGTTGAAGATTTAAGCCGTGATGCGATGCGCTTTCAATTTGAAACTAATGTATTTGGTACTCAAGAACTAACCAATAAAATTATACCTATCATGCGTAACAATGATGGTGGTAAAATTATTTATAACAGTTCTGTTTTAGGCTTTGTTACCATGCCATACCGAGGGGCTTATAATGCAAGTAAGTTTGCTATAGAAGCTTTGGCTGATACTTTAAGGTTAGAAGTTAAAAAATATAATATCCAGGTTAGTTTAATACAACCTGGGCCTATAATTTCACAATTTAGAGCTAATTCTTATTTGCAATTTAAGCGTTGGATAGCTAATAAGCCAACAGTTTATACTAAAAACTACCAAGTAATGTTAGATAGGCTTGATACAGCTGAATCTAAAACTCCTTTTGTGCTAAAAGAGGCTGCGGTTACTAAGGCTTTAATACATGCTATTGAGCATAAAAAACCTAAAATACGTTATAGAATAACTACTCCAACAATAGCATTTAGCCTGCTCAAAAGGTTATTGCCTGCTAGATTATTAGATTTATTATTAATTAAAGCTGGTGGAGACGGGAAACGCTAAGGACTACCAAAAGCATGATATAGCTGCAATGCCTTGCCCTCCATGCTTTTGTGCTAGGGCTATATCTGCCACATTCATCCCCCCTAAAGCATATGCTGGTACATTAACCTCTTGAACTAATTCTTTAAATTTTTGCCAACCTATCGCGTTTAAATCTGGGTGAGTAGCGGTTTTATTAACTGGCGAAATTAATATAATATCTGCATTTAATTCTAGTGCTTTAGTTATTTCTGCTTGGTTGTGGGTTGAAACCCCAAGTAATTTATTGGTTGCTATTGGTCGCTGGGTTAATTGCATGATAGCATTGGAAGATAATTGTAAACCATCTGCTTGTGGTAGTTTTTTTAACAAATCAACATCGCCATTAAGTAGTATTTTTGCCTTATGTTTATGGGTTAATTCAATTGTTGCTATCGCAAAATCTATAAAGCTTGCTTCATCTAGGTGTTTAGCCCTAAGCTGTATTAGCTTCACCCCCATATTTAAAGTTTTTTGTAATTTATTTAAACCATATTCCTTGTTTTTAAAACTTCCTGTGATAGCGTAAGAACTGGGTAAGGTTAAAGCTAACTCTATGGCTTTATTTGCTTTAGGGAACTTATATTTGTGTAATTTTGATTGCTTAACCCACTGTATTTTTTGCCCCTCTTTACCTGTTTCTTTTCCTATAAATTCACTGGTACTAAATACATTTAAGACTACATTAGCATGTTTATAAAGCCAAGGTATTTGTATAAGAGGTTGCCAATTAGAGGTTTTAATACCTATTTCTTCTTTAAACTCACGAATTAAAGCATCTTCAACACTTTCATTTTTTTCAACTTTACCCCCAGGAAACTCCCAATAGTTAGCGTAAGTTTGATGTTTTTGACGTAAGGCTATTAATACTTCATTATTTTTACTCAATACCCCAACGACTATTTGAATTTGTTCCATTAAACATTTCCTATTGGTAAAGCCTTAATCCCCATATAGAGATTAGGGTAAAATACTTCCTAAAATATATTATAGAGATAATAAAATGAGCCGACTTTGGAGCAACCTTGTACACACACTTTCGCCTTATGTGCCAGGTGAACAGCCTAAAAACAGTGATCTTATTAAGCTAAACACTAACGAAAACCCTTATCCACCATCAAAAAAAGTTTATGAAGCCATCTCTTTAGCTAACAACCATAAACTAGCTTTATACCCAGACCCTGATGCATCTGCATTAAAAGAGGCTATTGCTGATTATTACACAGTGGAAACTAGTCAAGTTTTTGTAGGCAATGGCTCTGATGAAGTTTTAGCCCATGCTTTTTTAGCATTGTTAAAACAACAATCGCCTTTATTATTCCCCGATATTAGTTATGGATTTTACCCTGTTTATTGTGGCTTATATCAAATTAATTACCAAACTATACCCCTAGATAAACAGTTTAAAATAAACCCTAATGATTATAACATTACTAATGGCGCTATAATTTTCCCTAACCCTAATGCACCTACAGGTAGGTTATTGGCTTTAGATGCTATTGAGAGTATTTTAAAAAATAATACTAATTCTGTAGTTTTAGTAGATGAAGCCTACATTGATTTTGGTGGTGAAACTGCTATTTCGTTGGTTGATAAATATCCTAATTTATTAGTTGTACAAACTTTTTCAAAATCTCGTTCATTAGCTGGCTTAAGAATTGGCTTTGCAATAGGTAATGCTAGTTTAATTACCGCTCTTGAAATAGTTAAAAACAGTTTTAATTCTTACCCATTAGACAGGATTGCAATTGTCGCTGGAGTTGCCGCTATTAAAGATGAGCAATATTTTGAGCAAACATGTACTGAAATAATAAAATCTCGTGAACATTTAACTAGTTTTTTAACAAAGAACGATTTTACAGTAATACCATCACATACCAATTTTATACTCACTAAACATAACTCAATAGATGCCAATTTTATTGTTAAAAAACTAAGAGAAGCAAAAATAATTGTGCGTTATTTTAATAAACCACGTATTGATAAGTATCTTAGAATAACCATAGGTACCAAACAACAAAATAAGTTACTTTGTGATTGTATTACAGCAATTATACCTAAATCCTGCAAGTGATTGTGCATATATGGCGTAAGATATTGATTTGTAGAGCAATTTTCATTCGAGTGGAATACTTATTGATATTCCCGAAGAATTAAAATTTGCTCTACGAATTAATAGCTTACGTCAGATGTGTGCAAGCACTTGCAGGATTTAGGTTATACAAAAAGCAGGGGATTAAGGATTAATCTCTAGCTTGTAACACCTTTTGATATACAAGCTTCTTTTTTACCCCGTATTGCTCGGCAATAATTGTGGTTATCTGTTTTACTGGTAGTTTTTGCTTTATTAAAATTGCCAGTAGTTTCTCATAATCTTCTGTAATAATTTTAAGCTCTGCACCTTTAACTATTAACACAAATTCGCCTTTTATTCTGTCTGGGTTCGCCTTAAATTCGGTTAATACTTTTGCAATAGTTCCAAAACTAAACCTTTCAAACTGTTTGGTTAATTCCTTAGCAACCGTTATTATTCTTGCTGGTTCAAAAACTTGTGCCATTATTTCTAAAGTTTCTATAAATCTATGTGGAGATTCATAAAAAACCATAGTTCTATGCTCCTCTTTCAGCAAAGTTAGAGCTTTTATTTTTTTTAGTGACTTAGCTGGTAAAAACCCTTCAAAAGAAAAGCTATTAGTAGGCATACCTGCCGCCGATAGGGCTGTAATAATAGCGGAGGCTCCTGGCAGGGGTACAATTGTTATGCCGTTATCACGTAAATAAGTTATTAGGTGATAACCTGGGTCACTAATTAAAGGGGTTCCTGCATCAGAAATTAAAGCTCCATTTTCGCCGTTTTGTAATTTTGTTAGTAACTGATGCTTTCGTTGCTGTTCATTATGATCATGCACACTTATTAAAGGTTTATTTATGCCATAATTTCTTAATAAATGTATAGAATGCCTTGTATCTTCGCAACCTATCCAGTCAACCATTTCTAAAGTGGCAATGGCTCTTAGAGTGATATCTTTTAAATTACCTATTGGCGTTGCTATTACAAATAAAGTGCCATACGTTGGTTTATCCATTGAATTAATTTTCTATATTTTTTGTGTAAAGATTAGGTATAATTTACCGATGAATTTAAGAACATTATTTTACATTATATCTGTATCTTTGCTAACACTTGTGTTATCTAGTTGTGGCATTACACCTCCTAAACCGCAAGAGCAGTTAAAAGATGTTGTTGTAATAGAAACGATACAACCAAAAAGCAAAGAGTTTTTAATCAAAGCTAATTTAAAATATAAACAACAAGAAAGCTGGTTAAATTATATACGCACAGCAACTAAAATATGGCATTTATCTATAGCAGAAGAACAATTAAACATTGAAACATCTGTATGGCAAACTTTACAAAATGTACCTATTATAGATTTAAAAAACTTATTAAATAATCATCCTACCAGCATTTTACTAGCAGACTGGATAGAGTTTATAAGAGTAACTGGCTTGCCGCCAACTATACAAAAACAACAATTAAAAAATAGCATAATCTTTAACCCTACTGCAATTTTCAACCATCATTTATCACCAAAATTAATCTATCAACTAGAAAACCCTGTAATACCACAGCATATAGCTGTAATGCTACCCTTGTCTGGTGACTTTTATAAAGTTAGCTCACAAATAAAAAATGGCATAATTAAGAATAAACTACAAAACCATCCCAATTTAATTATTTCTTTTTATGACTCTACAAACTATCAACAAATTGTAAACACCTATAAAACAGCTATAAATAATGGTGCAGATTTCATTATAGGCCCTGTAAAAAGAGAGGCTATACAAAATCTTATCTCTGCTGAAGATATTAATATTGACCCTACAAAAATTATTACTTTAAATAAAAGTTCTTTACCTAATTTTATTTTTTCTTCTAATTTAGAAAGCTATCAAATAACTAAACAATTTTTAAATAATAATTATACAAATATTGCCGTATTAGCAAATACTAGCAGGGCTCATTCTAACTTGGCAGGAGCTATATCTAAACAATGGCAAACAACACCTGGCAATAATATAACCTTAAAAACATTCCCTGCAAACGATGCCGACTTACAAAAAGCTTTAGGTAGCATAATAAACAAACATACCAGTGATGATAGAAGAAGAAATTTACAAAGAATATTACAAAGAAATCTGTCTTTTTTCCCTAGAACAAGGCAAGATTTAGATGCAGTAGTATTATTAGGTACTAGTAGGCAATTAGCTGTATTACACCCACAATTTCAACTATTTAATTTATCTATGCCCGTTTATAGCTCAGCTAGATTAACTCCTATAAAATTAGGCAATGCCACGCCTAATAAAGATTTAAATAGAATTAAATTTTTAACTTACCCTGCAACAGTAACTAATACAGAACTTAGCACCAAATTAGAAGCTTTTGGCTGGGATAGCTTAACCATTGCTATGAGTAAACATTTATTTGCCCCTAATACTTGCTTAGATAATGGTATGACTGGGTGTTTAGTTAAAGATGGCATAAATTATGATCGGTTACATATTTGGGCACAATTTAATAGAGAAGGAAAGATAAAAGCATATGGGCTGGATTAGCCAACAAAAAGGCTCTGAAAAAGAAAACATTGCCTATAGATGGTTAAAAAAACAAAATATAAAAGTTTTATGTACTAATTTTAACTGTAAAGGTGGTGAAATTGATATTATTGGCATAAATAATGAACAAACATTGATTTTTTTTGAAGTTAAGTATCGCAAAAATACAAAATACGGTCATGCTATTGAATATATTTCACCCAGTAAACAGAAAAAAATAATAACATGTGCTAAATTTTATCTTGCCAAAAATCAGAATTTACAAGATTATAATATGAGATTTGATGCAATAACTTTCCATGCTGAACAGACCACTCCAGAATGGCATAAAGATATTTTTTGGCTAAACTAACTGTTTAATCCCCCCTACAATAAGACACTGTCTTAATGTGGTTAAATAACAACATTCTACAATTGCTTTGGGTAAATTACTGTTATTATTTGCAACTTTTTAAGTTAAGTTCTAAAATTTAAATTCTTAAAAATATGCGTTATAAAAATGGAATCTTTGCTCTGCCCTATACATAAAAATATATACGATGTGTGTATTACTGTTAAAAAAATAGCAGGTTGCTTTATGGGTAAAATTGGACATGTAACTAATAGATTATTAATAATAACAAGTATTAGTTTGGCAAGCTCTTTGGCTGTATCAGGTTCTTTGAGTTTAAATAATATCTATAGCCAGCTTGATTTTTCTATTTCAACAAGTAATGCACAACATCATCAACCTTCATTAGCTCTTGGAGTAAGCTCAGCCAATCAATTTAGTAAATGGTTACAAATTGAAGTTAATTTGCATGAACCAAATAAAAATAGTTTTTCTACAGTAGACTTTACTGCTAATGTATTTAACATTCAAGGTTATTCTGCTAATGCCAACCTCGGTAAAAAAATATTCTATAGTACGCATCAATTTACTCCTTTTGCTCAATTAGGTATAAACCATGACAAAAATATACCTGTATTATTTGCCAATGATGACCAAATTTTATCAAATAATACCAAACTACAATATGGCTTAGGGCTTCGTTATAAAAATGCTGCTTGGTCAGGTTTAGGGGTTAGTATTTTATATAAAAATAAACAAAATTTAAACGTCCAGCAGGTAAGTGAAAACTTATTATTAACCGACGAAAATCAATCTATTAGTATTTCAATAGACTTTAATTTTTAACCATGAATTAATCTCGTGCAAAGGTCTCTATAAGTAAGTTATATTTTTAAATAACATAACCACACCTATAACTAGTAAAAAGCCACCAAATGCTTTTTTAAGTATGTACTGATTTATGTTTTTACCAATTTTACTGCCAACTAACCCACCAATAACTCCTATAAATGAAAATATTATTATAAGTTGCCAATCAATTTGGAATTGTAAATCTGGATATACTTGTAAATATTTTATAAAACCTGCTAAAGAATTAGCCGTAATAATAATTAGGCTAGTACCTACCGCTAATCTCATTGGCATGTAGTTCATTAAAACTAAAGCAGGTATAATTAAAAAACCCCCTCCTACACCAGTCAGCCCGGTTATAGCACCAATAATTAAACCATCTATAGCAAGCTTATAATTAGCTTTTTGTTGATGGTGTTTTATTTTTAATGGTTTTAGCATTAAGTATGCAGCTACTAAAATTAAACTAGCAAAAATAATCATTTGTAATGT
>CAZJWQ010000049.1:0-1276 GCA_964549645.1 uncultured Piscirickettsiaceae bacterium
CAATGCAGGTTTTATCGCATAAAGAGGCTTCACAATTATGTGATAACTCTGATAAAGGTTTAAGTGAAGTATTTAGACGTTGTTCTTTAGCGGTGTTAAATACGGGTACTACTGAGGATGATATTCTAGTTTTACTTAATGCTTATAAAGATTTTAAAATAATCGTGCAAGCAAAAGATAGAGGCGTACAGTTAGAAATTTTTAACTCCCCTAAAAGTGCTTTTGTAGATGGTAAAATGATTGTTGGAGTACAAGAGCATTTATCAGCTGTGTTACGTGATCTTCTTTATGCCAAAAATAAAATAATTAATAACCCAAATTTTAATTTAACAACCAGCCAAGGTATTACTAATGCAGTTTTTCACCTAGCTCGTAATGCTAATTTAATGCAAGCAAATAAAGAACCAAATATTGTTGTCTGTTGGGGCGGGCATTCTATCCCTTTAACAGAGTATAAATATACAAAAAAAGTTGGTTATGAACTAGGCTTAAGGTTATTTGATATTTGCACAGGCTGCGGGCCTGGAGCAATGAAAGGCCCAATGAAGGGTGCAGTATTGGGCCATATTAAACAACGCTCTTATGCCCCAAGATTTATTGGTTTATCTGAGCCAGATATTGTCTCTACAGAATCTCCCAACGCTATAGTTTCAGAACTATCAATTTTACCTGATATAGAAAAAAGATTAGAAGCCTTTGCCAGGCTGGGGCATGCTATTGTGGTTTTTCCTGGTGGGCCTGGAACCATGGAAGAAGTTCTTTATATTTTAAGCATATTATTACACCCAAATAATAAAGACATACCGTTTAGTATTATTTTAACTGCCCCAAACACTAGTAAAGATTATTTTAATACAGTTTTAAATTTTATTGCTAAAACATTAGGAGTAGAGGCTGTTGCAAAGTTGACATTAATTAATGATGATCCTTACGAAGTAGCTCGCCACATAAAACTAAGTATTAAAAAGGTTAAGGACTTCAGAAAAAAAACTAAAGATGCTTATTATTTTAATTGGAATTTACATATACCTTTTGAATTACAGCAACCTTTTGTGCCAACTCATAAAAATGTAAATTCTCTTAAAATTAATACAAACTTACCTATATACGAGCTAGCAAGTAATTTAAGAAAAGTATTTTCAGCTATTGTTGCGGGCAATATTAAAGAAGAAACTATTTTACAAATTAAAACACAAGGAAAGTTTCAAATTAAGGGTGATTTAGAAATAATGCACAATATAGACATACTGTTGAAATCATTTGTTAAGCAAAAACG
>CAZJWQ010000049.1:1376-8482 GCA_964549645.1 uncultured Piscirickettsiaceae bacterium
GGAACTAATTTATGACCTTTGAAGAGCTAGACCTATCCCCTGAATTACTCAGTGCTATTAGCGACAATAATTTTAATAAGCCTACCCCTGTACAAATACAAGCTATACCTTGGATGTTAATGAAACGAGATGTTTTAGCTGGGGCAACTACAGGTACAGGTAAAACTGCTGCTTTTGTTTTACCTGCTTTACAGTTTTTATTAGATGAACCAAAATATAGTACTATCCCGCGAGTTTTAATACTTGCCCCAACCCGAGAATTAGCTTTTCAAATACATAAAGTAGTTAAACAGTTAGGTACTTATTGTAAATTTAACTCTCAAGTAATAACTGGTGGTTTTGCAGCTGATAAGCAATTAGAAAAATTAAAATCGCCTATTGATATTTTAGTAGCCACCCCAGGTAGATTATTAAACCTTATGAGCCAAGAGTTTATTGACTTATCTGATATTGAAATGTTAATTATTGATGAAGCTGACCGTATGTTAGACATGGGGCAAGGCCCTGATGTTAATGCTTTATTAGAGGCTATACCTGCTGACTTTCAAGCATCTTGCTTTTCGGCAACCCTTGCGGGATCGGGGGTGCAAAAGTTTAGTGACAATGTGCTTGATGACCCTGCTATTATTCAAATTGATGCACCAAACCAACAATCAACACAAGTACAGCAACACGTTTATTTTGCTGATAATAGAGAGCATAAACAAAATCTTTTAAAAACTCTAATTGCTGATGAAAGCTGTCAAAGTGCTATAGTATTTTGTAATAAAAGAGAGCGGGCTATAGAAGTAGATGCTTGGCTACAACAACAAGAGGTATCTAGTACAGTTTTACATGGTGATATGATTCAGGCAAAACGTTTAGAAAAAACTAAAAAATTTACTACTGGCAAAGTCAAAGTATTAGTAGCTACAGATGTAGCTTCACGCGGTTTAGATATGCTAAACATTACTCATGTAATAAATTTTGATTTACCACATAGAGGTAATATTTATATACACAGAATTGGCAGAACAGGCAGAGCTAATAGTGTTGGGGTTGCTTATAATCTGGTAGAGTCTCATGATATAGAGCATTTAAAAAGAATAGAATACCACTTAAAAATTAAATTACCTATTGCCAAAGTTATGGGCTTAGAGCCTAAGTCAAAAATAGCAAGCTCTGTTAAAAATAAGAAAAAATCTCATAAGAAGAAAAAGGCAAAAAAAGCTAAAAAATAGTCTAACCTAAATTTATACAATTATGATACAGGTCTTATAATGCCAGAATTACCAGAGGTAGAAACTACTTTACGGGGCATCTCCCCCAAAACAAAACAACAAACTATTAAAAAATTAATTATTCGTAATGGTAGTTTACGTTGGCCTGTTGATAATAATTTAATCGATATTTTACCTAACTTAGTAATCACTAATATAACTAGGCGAGCTAAATATTTATTATTAGCCACCAAAAAAGGTCATTTAATTATTCATCTTGGTATGTCAGGGGTTTTAAAAATACTTCCACATAATAGTAAAGTATTAAAGCACGACCATATTGATTTGATTTTAGAAAATGGTTTTTTACTTAGGTACAATGACCCAAGAAGGTTTGGCTGTTTTTTATGGACACAAGAACCTCTTGAGCAACATAGGCTATTAAAACACCTTGCCCCAGAACCTTTAACTGCACAATTTAATGCTAAATATTTATTGCAAAAATGCCAAGCCCGAAAAGTACCAATAAAAACCTTACTTATGGATAATAAGGCGGTGGTAGGGGTAGGTAATATTTATGCAAATGAATCATTGTTTGCATCCAGAATTTCCCCACTCAAACTTGCTAACACTCTTGATTTAGCCGAAGCTGAAATATTATGCGCCAATATAAAAGCAATATTAGTTGCGGCGATAGAGCAAGGCGGCACAACTTTAAAAGATTTTATGTCTCCTGAGGGTAAATTAGGTTATTTTGTTCAACAGCTGGCAGTGTATAATAGACACAATCAACCCTGTGTAAACTGTGGAGAAAAAATCATTAAAATAACCCAAGCACAAAGGGCAAGTTTTTATTGCCCTTTGTGTCAACAATAAAAAGGTTTTTTATGACTCGTTTAACTATTTTATTAATATCTTTATTTATAGCTGCTAACTTATTAACCGGCTGCTCTAGTGGTGAAAAAGCTACAATGTGGGAAATTAATAATAGCTGTGATTTACATTTAGGTAGCTGTTATACGATTAATGATAAACAAGATAAACAACAAAAAGTTACTTTATCTATAGAGCCTAACGACCCTATAATTGTTGCTAAAATGTTTAACGTAACAGTTAATATTGAAGGGATTGAAGCAAAAAGAGTGCAATTAGATATTGCAGGAACAAGCATGTTTATGGGTTTTAATCGTATAAACCTATACCCTACAGATATTGCAGGAACTTACCAAGGTAAAAGCATGTTAGCATTTTGTACTGTTTCTAAGATGGAATGGTTAATCTCGGTAGTTATAACCAAAGATGATGATACACTCATTCAAATACCTTTTGAATTAATCACTTTTCAAAGCAGAAACTAATGAATAATTTAACTTCTTTTGAACATCAAATATTAATAGCTATGCCATCATTAGATAACAGTTGGTTTGAAAAAACAGTTATTTATTTGGTAGAAGATAATGCTTATGGCTCTATGGGGTTAGTTATAAACCTAAACCATAAACTTAATATTAGTGAGCTTTTACAATATTTAAAATTTGAATCTAGCATAAATGAAGAAATTGGTAGTAAGCATGTATTAATGGGCGGACCTATGAGTATAGAGCATGGGTTTATTTTATTTAATGGTAAACCTACCTGGCAAAGGTCAATGTCTTTAAAAGATAAATTAAGCATGTCTGTTTCTGATGATTTATTACATGCAATTGGGCAAAATAAAGGCCCCGAAAAGTTTATTGCCTGCCTTGGCTTTGCAGGCTGGGAAGTAGGGCAACTTGCACAAGAAATTAATGAAAATAGTTGGTTGACTATTCCTTATAACGAAGATTTATTATTTGATGTAGAGCCAGAAAATAAATGGCGTGTTGCCTTAAATACTTTAGGGGTTAGCCCAGAGTTTTTAAGCATGGAAGCAGGGCATGACTGTTAAAGTTAATGGGGTAGTAATTGGTTTTGATTTTGGTTTAAAAAGAATAGGGGTAGCTGTAGGGCAAACTATCACCCAAACGGCTTCTCCTACAGATATAGTGCTAAGTAAAGATGGTAAGCCAGATTGGCAACATGTAACTAAATTGTTTGAGCAATGGCAGCCTGTAGCCATAGTTGTAGGTTTGCCAATGCGTTTAAATGGTGAAGAACAAGCTTTAACCCAACCTGCTAGAAAATTTGGGCAACGCCTTAGCGGTCGTTATAACTGCCCTATTTTTTATATTGAAGAACAGCTAAGTTCAGTGGAAGCTAAAGCAAGAGTAAAAAAAACTACCTTACATATTGATGACCATGCCGCACAAATAATTTTACAAAATTGGTTACAACAACTAACCTAAGGAAGCCCCTGCATTATTACTTTTGTTCATTTCTAATATCTTCTCTTAATTTTTTAAAGATAAAAAAGTTAGAGATAGAAAAATTAAAGCCCATACCCATTAATACACCAACTATTAAAGCAAGCACGGTATTTTCTTTAAAAAATGGTACATAAGTTGTTAAGGTATAATAAGTTCCGTAATTTACCCCAAAGCCTATTAAAGAACTGCTTACAAAGGTTGCCCATTGGGTAGAGCTTTTGGTCTTTTGGCGATGGTTAAAAGTTATAGAGCGGTTTAAGAACCAGTTCCATGAAACTGCTGGCCAAAAAGAGATAGCTCTTGCTACTGTATGGCTTACCCCTAGCATTTGTAGTATCAGATAAACACTTAAATCTATAATAAAACCGCTACTACCAACAGCGGCAAACTGAAAAAATTCTGCCTTAGTTTTAAATTTAAATTGGTATAGGCGGCGTAAATGTCTTAAGTATTTTACTTGTTCAGAAAAACTTAATTTTGATTCGCCATGAATTCTATCAACAAAGTGAATTGGTACTTCAGTTACTTTGGCAAATTTACCTTTTACCATTACTTCTAAAGCTATTTTATAGCCAATTGGTGACAGAGATTTTGCTGTTGGAATATCAGCTTTTCTTAGTGCAAAAAAACCAGACATAGGGTCTTTTACTTTGGTTAATGGTAGTGCTGGTAGGGTTGCCATAGCTGAGTTTATATAACGCCATAACGTCCATTCTTTACTTATGCTACCGCCTTTTACATACCTAGAACCCAAAACAAAGTTGCTAGAATTATCTTTTAGTTGTGCAATCATTGATGGTATTGCACTGGCAGGGTGAGATAAATCTGCATCCATTACCACTACAAATTCACCTTTTGCTTGGGTAAAGCCGTCAATTACTGATGGCGACAACCCTCTGTTTTCGGTGCGTACTACTATTCTTATTGGGTGGAGTTGGCTAAGTTGAGCAACTTTTTCAATAGAACCATCTTGTGAATTATCATCCATAATTATAATTTCATAATTTTCGTCAGCAATTAAATCTAGGGATTCTTTAATCATTTCTGATAATGGTTGTAAATTTACTACTTCTTGATAGGTTGGGACAATAATTGAAATCATAGTTGCTCGTTGCTCGTTACTCGGTAATCGGTAGTTGAAAATTGGTACATTTATAAAAATTATAGCTTACAACAATGCTACCATGTTTTTTTAAATCTATTTTCTTTAGTTTGTGACATTTTTCAAAGCCATAAGCTCGATTAGTCCTAGGTTGTCCTGCATAGTTAGGCATTATTAATAAACCGTTCATGCCTGCATGGGGCGAACCAAACCAAAAGGGAAATTGAGTTTGTTTATGGTCGGCTATATATACAGGTTGTGGGCGAGCATACCAAGCTACTCTGCTTGCTAAGCTCCAATTATTAACAAATAACGGCAGTTCTGCTATATTAGTTGAGTGTTGTTTTTGTAGTTTTTTGGCTATGTTAGTTGCTTGCTGCCAGCCAAATTCCCTTGCCATTGGGTTTTTATTATCTGCTAAGCTAAGCCACGGGGTAACTAATAGGCTATGCACTATTATTACCAGTGTTATATTGAATAATAAATGTACAATTATTAATGGTTTTAACCAAACTTTATCTTTTTTACCCCATAAAAATACTACAACTATTGGTATTAATAATAACCAAGCAAGAGCTACCCAATGCGGTAAAGTTTCTTCAAAACCTGAACCCCACAAAAATAAAATTATAATAGGTACAGCAAAAGCTAGTAATAGGCGGCTAGATTGTTGCTGATAATTACTAACTTTAAAAAGCATATACCAGCCTACTAAAAATAATAACGGGGTATATACAATAAGCTGTACGGCTTGTGAGCGTAATATACTATTTAGGGACCAATAGCCACCTGTTCCATGGTCAATTTGGTAAATAAATGATGCCCAGTCATGTTGTATATTCCAATAAAAAATAGGCGTTATTAGTATTAATGCTATTAAAATAGCTAAATATAATCCTGGTTGTTTTAGCCAGTGCCAACGTTTTTCTATAAGCATTATTAAGATTAGCGATACTACTAAAGTAATGGCAGTATATTTTGCCAAAGCAGCTAGCCCTAAAAATAGCCCTAAAAACAGCCAATATTTAAGTTTGTTTTGCTTTAGCAGCTTTATAATTATTAAAATTAATGCAAGGGTTATTACTATTAAAGGGCTATCAGGCAACATGCCAAAGCCCATTAGGCTAAACATAACGCTAGAATTTAATAATACTAATGCCCAAAAGCCAAGCCATATAATAGTTGTTGGTGAAAATTGATTTTTATATAAGGTAACTGTAATTTTATAAAGTAAAAAGTTTATTATTACAAACAAAGTAATTGGTACTATCCTAGTCGCCCAGTCGTACGGAAATAACCACATAGGTATAATTTGCAACCAGCCAACTAGGGGAGGGTGGTCAAAGTAGCTCCAGTCAGGCATTAAGCCGTATAAGCCATAATGTGCTTCATCAGCACCTAAATCAACAAAAAAAGCCAAAATAATATGGCTTATAGTTACCAAGGCTACTAATAAAATGCTGTATTGAATTGGTTTAGGTTGATTTGTCATTTAATTTGAGTCTTATAAGGTTCACCAGCAATTTCGGTCATAAATTTAGGCACTAAATACCCTGGCAAGCGTTTACGTAATTCTTCTAACAGTTCTAGTGCTTTATTATTTTTTACTAAAAAATGTTCTGCCCCAGTTACTTTATCTAGTAAATGGCAATAATATGGCAATACACCCTGTTTAAATAGTTTTTTACTTAAGGTCTCTAATACCAAGGTAGAGTCATTTACATTTTTTAATAATACAGATTGATTTAATACAGTAATACCCGCTTTTTTATATTTTTTAAATAACTTCATGGTGTCGTCAGTTAACTCATTTGGGTGGTTACAGTGTACTACTAGCACTATATTTAATCTGCTATATTCTAACACTTTTATTAACTTGCTTTTGTCTGCTTTATTAGGCATTACCACAGGTGTTCTACTGTGTATTCTTAGGGTTGTTACATGGCTAATTTGTTCAATATTGTTTATTAAATCAATAAGTATGTTTTCATTTAAAGCAAATGGATCGCCACCACTAAAAATTACTTCACTAATAGATTTTTCTTTTTTAATATAGTCTAAAGCCTGATGCCAATGGCTTTTTTTAGCTTGCTCGTAAGGAAAATGCCGCCTAAAACAATAACGACAATGAATATCACACTTGGGGCTAATAATTAACAACACCCTGCCATAATATTTATGTAATAAACTATCAATAGGGTTAGATTTTAAATCATCAACAGGGTCATTCTTAAAATTAATACTTTGTTTTAATTCAATCAAATCTGGCAGGATTTGTAATAAAAGTGGATCTTGAGGGTTTTGGGGTTCTATTTGGTTTGCAAAATGTTTAGGTACTTTTAAGGCAAAAGTAGAATTTTTATCTAAATTTAACTCAGTCGGGCTAAGTTTAATTAGTTCGCAGAGTTCATCAATTGATTGAATCATTTATACATATGCCTTAGAATACAACCCTAATCC
>CAZJWQ010000050.1:0-8477 GCA_964549645.1 uncultured Piscirickettsiaceae bacterium
TACGTTGTTGTTTATATTGGGCATTTAAAAAACCTAACACTTGCTGGGTAACGTCTATTCTTTTATTGGTATAAGCAATGCCTTCATACAAAATTAAATCAAAATTTTCTTCTTCGCCTAATTTTCTAATACCTGCATTTACTATATTTTGTAAGTTTACTAACTTTTCATTTCTTCTTATATTTACCAATTCTTGGATATCATTTCTTTTTCTTTGTATATCTCTATTTAACATGCTAATTTCTCGCTCAGTAGTAAGACGCTGAGTTTCCGACATAACTAATTTATTTCTTTGGTAATCTTTTTGTTTTTTGTCCATTGTTTTAGCTAATTTTGTTAATGCCGCCTGCTGTGGTGCAAATTCTTTTTCAAGAGCCTGGCTAGCAGCACGAGCTTGCGGTGCTTGCTCTAATAATAAGGCTATATTAACCACGCCTATTTTAATATCTTGTGCAAAAATATTATTAGTAGAAAAAATAACTATTAAAAATACTAACGAACCAATTAATTTATTATGCATAAAAAACCTATTTAATTATTAAACTTGCCAATTCTGTATCAAAAAATAACCACTGGATTAAAACTATTCTAATAAGAAACTAACTAAAATGGAACCCCTAAATTAAATTGAAACACTTGTGTTTGATCTGTGTCTTTAGCATTTAAAGGTCTAGAAAAGCTAAATGACAAAGGTCCTACAGGGGTAATCCAAGAAATACCTAGCCCTGTTGAAGCACGTAATTCTGTTACATTAACGTCCTCAATGCCTTCAAAAACATTACCAGCATCTACAAACAAACTTAACCGTAAATTATCAGAATCACCTACAAATGGCATAGGAAAGATTATTTCTGCATTATAAACCGTACGTACACTACCTCCCTTAGGTCTTGATGAACCATCGGTTGCTAAATTATATACAGGGCCTAATGAATTGGGGCTATAACCTCTTACACTACCAATACCGCCAGTAAAAAAGTTTTCATAAAATGGCATTTCTTGGGTATTATTAAAACCATCTCCATAAGCTATACCTGCTTTTAATTTAAGGGTAAAGTTTTTGGTCAGCGGTATAAAACGGCTTTCATTTAAAAATACTTTATAAAAATGGGTATCAGAATTAATAGGAACTACTATTTCTGTATTTATAGCTACTCTTCTGCCTTGTGTAGGGAAAAAGAAGGCATTTCTAGTATCGTGCGCCCAACCAACTGATAACCTTGCTGAACTAAAACGTGTACCATTATTAGCAACGAAGGCATTACAAGCAAGAAAAGCTTCATTGCACATAATTGTTTGGTCATCTAACTTTAAACCAAAATTTAAGCTACTCCATTCATTGGTAGGGTAGCCGATATTAATGCGAATACCATGATTATTGGTAGTAAAGTCAGCAGTACCTAATTCTGCGGCATCGATTTCTCTAAAATATATTCCGCCACCTAAAGATACTCCATCATTAGTGAAATATGGGTTGGTTACACCTAAGTCTAAAACTCTCATAGCTGCACTATAACTAGCATTTATATTAGCTCTATAGCCTGAACCTATTACATTTCTTTCGCTGACTCCTAATGTAAAATTAAGTCCATCTAATTGAGAATAACCCAAGCCAGCGTTAAATGCTCCGGTAGATTGTTCTTCAACATTTATAACTAAATCGACTAAATCATCGGCAACTCTTTTGGTTTCTATTCTAGCTGTTCTAAAAAAGCCTAAACGATTCAACCTAGTATTAGATCTTTGTATATTTTGCAAAGAATAAGGAGCTGATTCTAATTGTCTTAATTCTCTTCTAATTACATGATCTTTGGTTCTAGTATTACCTTCTATCATTATTCTTCTGACATATACTCTTTTTTTAGGTTCTATTCTAAAATCAACGATTGCTGTATGTGCATCTTTATCTAGTTGTATTTTTGGGTCTATTTGAGCAAAGGCAAACCCTACATCACTTAAACTATCTTGAATATTATCGACAGTGGCTACAATTTTGCTTCTTGAAAACAAGTCTCCTGCTACTATTTCTTGCAAATCAATAAGTTCTTGCTTGCTTAAGATTGTTTCACCAGAAAATTTTATTTCTGAAATTGTATATTGTGGCCCCTCTTTAAAATTTATGGTAATAAATACTTCAGTTTTATCTCGTGACAAACTTACTTGACTGCTTTTATGTTCAAATTCAACGAACCCTCTATCCATATAGTAAGTTTTTATGGTTTCTTTATCTGCTTGTAGCAAAGGCTTAGAATAACGATCTGGGGAACCAAATGATGAGTCTGATAACTGTAAAAGATTTTTTAAACGCTCATCTGTATAGGTTTTATTACCTATTAAAGTAATTCTAGCAATTTTTGCAGGCTCGCCTTCTTCTACATTAATTGTTAAAGCAACTCTATTTCTTGGTAGTTCTTCAACAATTATAGCTATTTCTGCGGCATAATAACCTTGGTTTTGATATTGTCTTCTTAAATCAACTACTACTCTTTCTAGTTGATTCTCATTAAAAATTCTACCCTTTTTAATCCCCAGTAAAGATAAAGCTGCTTCTAAGTTTTCTGTTGCAATTAATTTATTGCCAACCATCGATATATCAGCAATTGATGGTCTTTCTAATACTACAATGGTCAAAATACCACCTGTTTGCTGGTATAGAGAAATATTTTTAAAAAATCTAGTTTGATATAATCGCTTTATACTGGTTGCCGCAAGATTAGCTGTTAGTGTATCGCCCACATTAACCGTTAAGTGGCTATGAATTGTTTCAAAACTAATCCTTTCATTACCTTCTATAATAATTTTTTTAACTTCAAAATCATTAGTTGCCTCATTAGCAAGTGCATACTGAGTAATTAAGCATAATGGTAAAAATAAAAATATAATAATTCTTTTAATCATTGGAAATACGAACCATGTCATTAAATAATGCAAAAAAAGTTAAACTTAAAATTAATACTATACCAATTTTCTGTAAAACCAGCTCTAATTGTGTACTTAAAGGAATCCCTTTAATCATCTCTATTATATACAAAAGTAAGTGACCACCATCAAGAACAGGAATTGGTAATAAATTCAAAATGCCTAAACTTAAACTAAGTAAGGCTAGTAAATAAAAAAACGAACCCCAGCCCATCTGTAATGCTTGCCCCGAATAATCAGCTATAGAAATTGGCCCTGATAAATGTGCAGGATCAATTTCTCCAAATAACATGCGTTTAATCATCATTAAACTCATGTTAATTAAGTTTATAGAGTGTTCATAACCTAATTTAATAGCAGCCAAAAAAGAATAATCAGTTTTTGCTCTGTAAGGTGAATATTCTACTGCATCAAAAAACACACTCGCCCCAAAAAAACCTATTACTTTACCTTGTTGTTGTCTTGAGTACTGTTTTGAGTATATAGGTACATCTATTTCATAGACAATATTATTACGCAAATAAGTTATCAATAAATTTTTATTTGGACTTTTTCTTACTAAATTAACAAATTGTTGCCAATTATCAATTAATACCCCATCAACTGTTAATATTTTATCCTTAGCAATGAAACCTGCATTTTCAGCAGGAGAATTAGCTTGAATATTATTTAAAATAGCAGCAACTTGTGGTAATTTAGGAACAAACCCAACTTGATTAATTCTACTTTCGTTAATATTATTAATATCTAATTGATTTAATGCTAATTTAAAATTATTAACATTAAGCTCATCATAAAATGAAGATGTTTTAAGTGTTACAAATGGTTTATCGGCAACTAAGGCAAACAGCAGTTGCTGCTCCACTTCCTGCCATGTATTAACTTTATTTTGGTTAATTTCTAAAACTTGCTGTGGTTCATTTAAGTTATAAAATAATGAGGATAAAGGGCTATATTCTGTAACCTTTTCAAACACAGGTTTAAGACCTGTTATGCCATAAAAGTAAATTAAACTAAATACTATCCATGCAAAAATTAAATTAACTATAGGCCCCGCAGCAACTACTGCAAACCTTACTAATACTGGCTGCCTATTATAAGCTCTAGTTAAGTCTTCATCTTTATTTAAGTTTTGATCTTGTTCATCTAAAAACTGTACGTATCCACCCAGAGGAATCATCGCAACTTGAAAAGTTGTTTCTCCTTTATTAAAAGAGAATATAGTACGCCCAAAACCAATAGAAAAACGAGTTACTTTAATTTTAAAAAAGCGTGCCGCATAATAATGACCTAATTCATGGATAGTAACTAAAATAACAATGGCTAAAATAAAACCAACAATAGCCCATACAATTGTCACCTAAGTTGAACCAATTGCCAAACTATTAAATATAAAGGCATTGCAAAAATCAAACTATCTAGCCTATCTAAAAAACCACCATGCCCTGGTAAGATTCTACTACTATCTTTCCTTAAAACTTGTCTTTTTAAAGCACTTTCAAATAAATCACCAAATAAGGATAAAACAGCCACAAAACTTAAAATAATTGCTAATACAATATAGGGTACATTAATTTCTGGTTGTGCAATATATATAGCTACATAAATTAGTATAAAAGAAAAAATTGTGCCACCATAAACGCCCTCCCATGTTTTTCCTGGGCTAATATAAACAGCTAATTTAGTTTTTCCAAATTTTTTGCCTGTAAAAAAAGCCCCTGTATCAAAAGCCCAAATAGCAATAAAGCTTAATAATATAATATAAATAGAAAATTCATACTTTAATATCATCATAGAGTAATAAAGTGGGTAAAGAGAAATAATGCCTAACAGAAATAATACTAACTTGTTTTTAACTAAAACAGCACCTTTACGAGATTGGTACAAAAAAACAAAATAAATCATCATTATTAAAGGGATTAAGAAAAAGTATTCAAGATTATTAATGTTCGATAATAGCTTATCTAATAAAAAAATTATAACTACAAAAACTAAGCCCCAAGATAGCCTTAAAAAATATTTTTCTTCTTTAGCAAATCTTGACCATTCATAACCCATAATAAACATAAGCGACAATAATAATATCTGCCATAAAAAATCACTGCCCCAGAATATAAAAAAACTAGCTACAGAGATTAAAGCCAGACCTGTTGCAACTCTAGTTCTTAACATTGGCTACCTGCTCACTTGTTTTACCAAAACGTCGTTCTCTATTGGCAAAAGAATGAATAGCTTTATCAATTGATTTTTTATTAAACTCTGGCCATAACTCATCTGTAAAATAAAATTCTGCATATGCCATTTGCCAAATTAAAAAATTACTAACTCTTTTTTCTCCGCCTGTTCTTATTAATAAATCTGGTGAAGTTTGATTATTTAAAGACAAAAAATTAGATATCTTTTCTTCAGTTAAATCATCAATCGATTCATCTGGACATTGTGTATGCCATTGTGTTAATGCATTAACAATATCCCAACGACCACCATAATTGACTGCTAAGTTTAAAGATAAACCAGTATTTAAGGCAGTTAATTGCTCTGCCTTTTCAATATATTTTTGAATTTCTTTAGAAAAAGCGGTTTTATCACCAATAATAAGCAGGCGTACATTTTTTTTATGTAGGTTTTGTACTTCTTTCTTTAATAATTTTAAAAATAAAGCCATTAGCCTACTAACTTCATCCGTAGGTCTTTTCCAATTTTCGGTACTAAAGGCAAATAAAGTTAAAGAATTAATACCTATTTCACCACAATAAGCAACTATTTTTTTTAAAACTCTTACACCTTTTTGATGCCCTAAAAATCGTGGTAGCATTTTCTTTTTTGCCCAACGACCATTACCATCCATAATAATAGCAATATGTTTAGGAAGGATAGTGTTTTTTGTATTAGAAATCAAGGGTACCTCTGAAAATATAAATATGATTTAGGGAATGCAGAAAATAGTGCATTTTCTACCCAAAAAGAAGGATAATAGCTAGCTATTTGACAAGTTTTTAGGTAAAAAAGGTGCTGTTTTATACGTTTCATAAATTGTGTTTCTATTTTTAGAGATTCCCTTAAGGAAGCACTTAACAACTAACTTAAATTCTGGCAACGCCAAGTTTTACACACCTAGGCAACATTTTGCAAGAATAGCTAGCTATTGTAAAAAATGTTAACGACGGTGTGAAAAACTTGGCTAAGCCCCGCAGGGTGGGTCTTCTAGCTAGTCACTTCGTCGTTATGTGTTTTGGCAATAGCTAGCTATTACCTGCAACACATGCCTAGAATTGACTAGCTAGAAGACCCACAGAATTTCAAGTTAGTTGTTAAGTGCTTCCTTAAATCAGTATCAACTTATATTTCTAATAAAGTTGCTTCTTTTTCTGCTAATAATTTATCAATTTTGGTAACAAATAAATCGGTAGCTTTTTGAATAGCATCTTCAGCATTTCTTAGCTCATCATCGGTAATATCTTTATCTTTATTTAATGCTTTAAAATCTGAATTAGCATCTCTTCTAATATTACGTACGGCAACTTTAGAATTTTCAGCTTCTGATTTAGCTACTTTAATAAATTCTTTTCTACGCTCTTCTGTCAAAGCAGGCATTGGAATACGAATTAAATTACCTGTAGTTGCCGGGTTAATACCCAAGTCAGATAGCCTAATAGCTTTTTCAACTACTGCAACCATAGGTTGTTCCCAAGGTTGCACCGCTAAAGTACGTGAATCTTCCACATTAATATTAGCTACCTGGCTAATAGGTACGTTAGAGCCGTAATAATCAACCATAACACTATCTAAAATACTTGGGTGAGCACGACCTGTTCTAATTTTAGCAAAATTACTTTCTAAATTTTCTACAGATTTAGACATCCTTAAGCGAGCATCTTCTTGAATTTCATTTATCATTTTACTAAGGTTCCTTCTTGTTTACCTTTTACAATTCGGATAAGAGCATTCTTTTTAAACATATCAAATACTCGAATAGGCATATTGTTTTCTTTACATAATATGAATGCAGTCATATCCATAACTTGTAGATTTTTGCTAATAACTTCATCAAATGAAAGTTCTGTATACAAACTAGCTGTTGAATCTTTCATAGGGTCGGCAGTATAAATACCATCTACTTTAGTTGCTTTTAAAACAATGTCTGCATCAATTTCGATACCTCTTAAGGCAGCGGCTGAATCTGTTGTAAAATATGGGCAACCAGTACCGCCTGCAAAAATAGTTACTAAACCTTTATTTAAATCTTTTTTAGCTTGGTTAGCATTAAAAGAAATTGCGACACCCTCTATAGCCTTAGCTGAATATACTTTTGCTTGCATATCCATAGCTTCTATAACATCTCTTAAAGCTAAAGCGTTCATAAGCGTTGCTAGCATGCCCATTTGATCGGCTGTAGTTCTATTAATACCCGAGCCTGCCAGTTGAGCCCCACGAAAAACATTACCACCACCAACAACTATACCGACCTCTACGCCTAAATCACGTAAAGATTTTACCTCTGCAACTACTTGACGCAAAGTGTTGGCATCTAAACCAAAATCATTTTGCCCCATCAAGGCTTCACCACTAAATTTTAATAAAACTCTTGAATATTTAAGCGTCATTAATTAAGCTCCTAACCAGTTACAGCGGCTGCGGCTGCGGCAACTTCATCAGCAAAACTCATTTCTACTACTTCAACACCTTCGCCAACTTCTAATCTAATAAATGCTGTTACAGATGCTTTATTAGCTTTTAATAACTTTTCAACTGTTTGGTCTGGATCTTTAACAAAAGACTGCCCTAATAAGGTTATTTCTTGTAAATATTTACGCATACGACCTTCAATCATTTTCTCAATAATTTCAACTGGCTTACCTGAAGTAGCAGCTTGTTCTGTTTGAAATTTACGCTCTTTCTCTAGCTGGGCTTGATCAACATCATCAGCAGAAATTGCAGAAGGATTTGCCGCCGCAACATGCATAGCAACATCACGAGATAAAGCATCATCGCCACCTGACATAGCTACCACAACACCAATCTTTTCACCATGCTGATATTCACCAATAGAACCTGTGGTTTCTATTAATTGCACACGACTAATACTCATGTTTTCACCAATTTTGGCAATTAATTCACGACGAGTAACATCAATAGTTTTACCATTTTGCATAATTTCATTCATTAATGAGTCTATAGTTAGGTTACCAGTAGCTAAAGCTATTGCAGAAATTTCATTGGCAAAACCTTGAAACTCTTCACCCTTAGCAACAAAATCAGTTTCACAATTTATTTCAGCTATAACTGCTTTTTTCTTATCATCGGCAATAGTAACCGCAATAATACCTTCTGCGGCTACTCTACCTGCTTTTTTATCAGCCCCTGCCATGCCTTTTTTACGCAAAAATTCAATAGCATCATCCATATTGCCATCAGTTTCGACAAGAGCTTTTTTACAATCCATCATTCCTGCACCTGTTGAAGTGCGAAGAGTTTTAACCATAGATGCTGTAATTGCCATCTTTAATCCTTTTTAAGTGTCAAAACCCTTCCTTAATCATTTAAAGATTAAGGGAGAG
>CAZJWQ010000051.1:0-3569 GCA_964549645.1 uncultured Piscirickettsiaceae bacterium
AATACTGAACTATATTAAAAGTAAATGAATCATAATTGTCTATCATTAATAACATAATTAAACCTTAAATAACTCAAGAGGATTACATTTAAACTGTAAACTTGTCGGGTCGGGCGTTCCACCTTTTCTTTGCATTGTAATACGACCTATTTTTAAACTACCTTTTGGAGATATAACTATTTTACCCATGCTATAAAAATTACAAACTTCCACAATATCTTTAATTACCCAGTCTAAAGATCCACCTTTATTTTTACAGGTCACTAGCATCCAATCCGCTTTTAATGCTCCTCTTCCTTGTAAAATATCATTTACCACTTTATGTTTATTATCTTTAAAAAACTGCATAATCAAAGTTGAATCATCTGGGGACATTTCTTGAAAATTTACTCTGCGAACATCCTTTATTCTTTCTTTTTGCTCGATAGACGGCTCGTTTTCTCCTGTAAACAATTTCAACAGCTTAGATACTTCCTCACTGAAACCCTACATTGCCTGATAAGTATCTACTTTTCTTTTATCTACCTGGTTAAATCCTGCACCCTGGTTGGCTTTTTTAAGTGAGATATTTTCAATATAAAAAACATTATCTATCTTTATTTTAATTTGTATTTGTGCATCTGCTTTTTTAAATTTTTTTGTTTCTAACACCTTCTCTTCTGTAATACCAAATTCTAAAGCTTTAGCCTTACTAATAGAAGCTGGTATTTGAACTGCGACTAAAGAAATTATTTTATTAAAATCATAACCAAGAATAGCTAACCATTCTTGTGCTTTAGTATCAGATTGCCAATTATTAAATTTTTTAACGACATCATGCTCGTTATCAAAACCGCCTTTTGCGGTATAAGAACCAATTTTTTCTTTAACGGTTAGCATTGCTGACTACCTTAATGATATTTTTTGTAATCTCATCTAATACATTCAAAGCGACACTATTACCAAACTGTTTATAGGCTTGTGATGAGGAGCTATGAATTTTAAAGTTTTCTGGAAACCCTTGGACTCTTGCACATTCTCTTGGGCTTAATTTTCTTATTTTGTTATTTACAAGATATAAACCAGTCTTTGAACCTACACCGCCACCATGAGCAGACAAGGTTATTGCATGACCATAAGGGCTATAAATTCTTTCCCCTTGCCCACCTTTATTAACTTCACCAAGTCTAATAGGTTTATTTGGCAAATCTAATTTGTTAAATAGGTCAGTTTCAGGTTTAAAAGTTTTATTTATTTTAATATCAGGTCTATCTATTATTTTTGCATTAATAGGATTTTGTTCTAAAATATCTTGTAAACATGTTTTTATGCCTTTAGACTTAGGAAAAATAAACTTTTCTATTTGTAAATCCTTTCTAAAAGCTACTATATAAATTCGTTCTCTATTTTGCGGTAACCCAAAATGACTAGCGTTTAATACTTTATGGAATACTTTATAACCAAGATTTTCTAAAACTCTTATTACTGTTTGTAGGGTTTTACCTGAATCGTGTTTTGCAAAGTTTTTTACATTTTCTAAAAATAATACTTTAGGTTGATGATGTTTAGCAATTCTAGCTATATCAAAAAATAAAGTACCTCTAATGTCTTCAAAGCCTTTTTGTTTGCCTGAAATTGAAAAAGGCTGACATGGAAAACCTGCACATAAAAAGTCATGACTAGGTATTTCTGTTGCCGATATTTTTGTAATATCTCCTGCAGGTTTTAAATCATAATTTTTAAAATAGGTTTGGCTAGCATTTTTATCCAATTCACTTGCAAAGACACACTTCATTCCATGGTTTCTTAAAACCTGATGAAAACCACCAATGCCAGCAAATAAATCTATAAAGTTCATCAATGCTTACCATCTATTTCAGTTTGCAAGCCATTAGTAACAAATTCTGCTGCTTTAAAAATTGCTCTACCTTTACTTAGGGTTTCGTCCCATTCTGCTTGAGGGATAGAGTCTGCTACTATTCCTGCACCTGCTTGTACAAATAATTTTTTATCTTTTATAATTGCTGTTCTAATGGCTATGGCAGTGTCCATATTACCATTCCAACCTAAATAACCAACTGCTCCTGCATAGATACCACGTTTAACTGGTTCTAATTGGTCGATTATTTCCATTGCTCTTATCTTAGGTGCACCAGAAACTGTTCCTGCTGGGAAGGTTGCCCTAAGAACGTCCATTGCACTCATGCCATCTTTTACTAGTGCATTTACGTTGGAAACCATATGCATTACGTGTGAATAGCGTTCTACAAGCATATTTTCGGTAAGTTTAACGGTGCCTATTTTAGCAATTCTGCCGATGTCATTTCTGCCTAAGTCTATTAGCATTAAGTGTTCTGCTAATTCTTTTGGGTCGGCAAGTAGTTCTTGCTCTAAAAGTTTATCTTTTTCAATAGTTTCTCCACGGCGGCGTGTACCTGCTATTGGGCGAACAGTTACTTGTTTATTTTCTAATCTTACTAGTATTTCTGGTGAAGAACCTACTATTTGAAACTCGCCCATATCTACAAAAAACATGTAGGGAGATGGATTTAAATGACGTAATGCTCGGTATAAATCAATTGGCTTTTCATTAAAATTTACCGACATTTGTTGGGAGATAACTATTTGCATGGCATCACCTGCCAATATATAGTCTTTTATTTTTGTGACAGCTTGTTTAAATGGTTCTTCGCTAAAACTAGATACAAAATCTTGTTCTTTTATAGTTGTTGTAGATGGTATATCTTGCAATGCAGGCATGGGTTGGCGAATTTGTGCAGCAATTTCGGTTATTCTGTTGTTTGCTAGTTGTTGTGCATTATTTTTGCTTAAATCTGCATGTACAATAACATGTAACTGACCATTTAAATTATCAAAAACTACTAGTTCTTCTGATATTAATAACTGGATATCAGCTACCGCAATATCATCTTTTTTAGGCACTGATTGTTGTAATTTTTTTTCTATATAACGAACAGTATCATAACCAAAATAGCCAACTAATCCACCACTAAATGTAGGTAATGACTTGTCTTCAAATACTTTAAACCTATGTTGAAAAGCTTCTATCCAAGCCAAAGGGTCTTCTGTAACTTGCTGCTCAATGAGTTTATCATTATTATAAATACTAACCTGATGCCCAACTACTACTAGCTTTTTAGTACAGGGTAAACCAATTATAGAATAACGTCCCCATGTATCGCCACCTTGTACAGATTCAAATAAATAAGATTGAGCTTGTCCTGCCACTTTATGGTAGACACTTAATGGCGTATCATAATCAGACAAAATAGTTTGCATAATAGGAGCTGTTTTATAGCCTTGTTCTTTTAGCTTTACAAAACTATCTCTACTCATTTATTCTTTTCTTTATTTTTATATATTTCCAGCTGAATCACTTGTTTTATTCCTTGAAAAGAACACCAAAATGGTTTGGTTAAAATTATGAATATTGAGCTTAAAAATTTCATTATTCTATTGCTTTGCTTCTAGGTAGTTAGGCAGTTCTAAGAAAGAATCCATCACGATATCAGGGTCATAATTTTTAATGTCTTCACCATGATTATAACCATAGCTCATACAATAAATAT
>CAZJWQ010000051.1:3669-8378 GCA_964549645.1 uncultured Piscirickettsiaceae bacterium
TCATAATTTTTAATGTCTTCACCATGATTATAACCATAGCTCATACAATAAATATGGAAGTTGGCAGCTCGTGCGGCTTTTACATCTGAACGAGAATCTCCTAACATTAAGGCATTTGTAGGCTTTGCATTCATTAATTTTGCAGCATGTAATAATGGCATAGGGTCTGGTTTTTTCTTGGTACAACTATCACCTGATACTATTACTTCAAATAAATCAAGCAGCCCTTTATCTTTTAGTAAGGGGATGGTAAAAGCTTTAGCTTTATTGGTTACACAGCTTACACGGTAGCCATTATTTTTTAGCCACAAAATACCTTCTATAACGCCATCATATACTTTTGAGTGTTTAGAGTTATTATGCTTGTATAATTCTAAAAATATTGGGTAGGCTTTATCCATAAGTTTTTTATCAGGCATGCCATCAACGGCATTAACTAAAGCTCTTTGGGTTAACCTTTCAACCCCATTGCCGACCCAGTTTCTTACTGCATCTATACCACGAACAGGCATGTCTAGTTGTTTCATCATTTCATCAACACAATAGGCTAAATCAGGCACGCTATCAATTAAAGTACCGTCTAAATCTATTAATACAAAACTTGGTTTAATCTTTTTCAAATTTACTAAAACTCTTTTTTAGAACAGAAAAACGCCAGATAAACTGGCGTTATTAAGAAATCTTTAATTACTATGCCTTAGCAAGTTCATCACGCATTTGTTGGATAACTGTATTATAACGATTAACATCAGTATCTTTCGCAAGACCGAAAATGCCAGAACCAGCAACAAAAGTATCACAACCAGCGGCAGCTACTTCACGGATATTATCAACTTTAACCCCACCATCAATTTCTAAACGAATATCACGACCAGAAGCATCAATTAATTTACGGGCAGCTTTTAGTTTTTCTAAGGTTTGTGGGATAAATGACTGCCCACCAAAACCTGGGTTTACTGACATAATTAAAATAATGTCTATTTTATCCATCACATGTTCTAAATGGCTTAATGGCGTAGCTGGGTTAAATACTAAGCCTGCTTTAGCCCCCATATTTTTAATTAACCCTAAAGAACCATCAATATGCTCAGAGGCTTCTGGGTGAAAGGTAACATAATCAGCACCAGCATTAATAAAGTCAGGGATAATTCTGTCAACAGGCTTAACCATTAAGTGTACATCTATCGGTGCTTTAACTCCTTCTCTGTCCATAAACTTCTTCAAAGACTCACAAACTAAAGGGCCAATAGTAAGGTTAGAAACATAGTGATTATCCATTACATCAAAATGCACTACATCTGCCCCAGCGGCTATAACATCTTTAACATCTGTGCCTAACTGGGCAAAATCTGCTGATAAAATTGATGGGGCAATCCAGTTTTTGTTCTTAACCATTTTTATTCCTTGTTAACTTTTTGAAAATATAATTGTCGTAATTTTAACAGAGCACAAGTTTTTTATCTATTTTTTACTAACAATCATTAATGAATTTTGGGATAATAGTCTTAATTATTTATTTAAAAAATGAGTTTACAAAACAAATGAACCCTAACCCTAATCGTAACCCTGGTATTGTCTTTATAAGAAAAGGTATCCACTTAGTTGAAGTAATAGGCTTGGTGTTAATTGCTATTGCTACAATTATTGCAGGAGTTATGGAAATAAAATTAATGATAGAAAATCAAAGGGTAACTCTTGGTGATTTATTATTATTGTTTTTATATTTAGAAATTTTAGCAATGGTAAAAGTTTATCTTGAAACAGGTAAGCTACCAATTCGTTTCCCTTTATATATAGCTATAATTGCGTTAGCAAGATACCTTATTATAGAAGTTAAATATTTAGAAGCTTTAGAGTTAATTGCTGTATCTATAACTATATTGATAATAGGTATTACTTTAATTATTATTCGTTACGGGCATATAAAGCTACCTTATATTAGTGCTGAAGAAGTTATTGATAAGTTTGATATGGAAAGTTTAGTTAATGAAGCATCACTTAAGAAAAAGAAGGAAAAAAAATGAATGTTTTATTTGAATCTAAATTAACCAGTTTAAAGTTAATAAATAAAGGTAAGGTACGAGATTTATATGAAATTGATGATAAACATTTATTAATTGTTACTACAGATAGAGTCTCTGCATTTGATCTTATTTTACCAACCGCTATAAAAGGTAAAGGTATAATTTTAACTGAAATAGCAGTTTTTTGGATGAAAAAAGCTGCATCAATTTTGCCAAATCAGCTAGTTACTAATAAAAATATCAATGATTTTTTAACTCTGGAAGAAGTGCAGCAAATAGACGGAAGGGTGATGATAGTGCGTAAATTAAAACCTTTGCCAATTGAGGCAGTTGTAAGAGGTTATTTAGCTGGTTCTGGTTGGAAACAATATCAACAAACAGGTGAAGTATGCGGTATTAAATTGCCCAAAAAATTACAGCTTGCACAACAATTACCTAAACCTTTATTTACCCCGTCCACTAAAGCAGAAGTTGGCAAGCATGATGAAAATATATCTTTTGCCAAAATGGTAGGTATTATTGGTGAAGATAAAGCTTTGCAAGTTAAAAAACTTAGTTTAAAAATATATAAAATGGCTACTAAATTTGCTTTAGCAAGAGGTATTATAATTGCCGATACAAAGTTTGAATTTGGTGAAGATGAAAATGGTGTAATTCACTTAATTGATGAAGCCCTAACACCAGACAGCTCTAGGTTTTGGCGAGCAAGTAACTATAAAGTTGGTAAAAATCCTGAAAGTTTTGATAAGCAATACATAAGAGATTATTTAGAAACCTTGGGTTGGAATAAAAAAGTACCTGCTCCAAAGTTGCCACAAGAAATTATTGATGCTACTCTTGAAAAATACCAAGAAGCACAAGCTAGATTAATGGAGAATTAATTTTATGTCTTTACCAATTATGTCTTTACCCAACACCAAAGGTTTTTTTATAACAGGAACAGATACCGAAGTAGGTAAAACTTTTGTTACTTGTTGTTTATTAAAAACCTTACAAGCAAACCAGTCTTTACCTATTTACCCGAGAAAACCAATTGCATCAGGGGCTATTAAATCGGCGAACAATCAACTAGTTTCTGAAGATGCTTTATTTTTAAAAAATAATAGTTTGGTCGATGAACCTTTAAATGTCATTTGCCCCTATATATTTGAGCAACCAATTTCTCCTGCTAGAGCTATTAAATTAAATAATGCCAACATATCTTTAGCTAATTTAATTAATGCTTGTAGCACTCCTAATGATGGAATAAGATTGGTTGAGGGTGCAGGAGGCTTTTATTCACCGTTAGTAGGTGGTTTATTAAATGCTGATCTAGCTAAACAATTACAATTACCAGTAATAATAGTAGTTGCTAATAAGTTAGGTTGTATTAATCAAGCGTTATTGACCATTGAAGCGGTAAAAAATAATGGTTTAGTTATTAATTCGGTAATAGTAAATGATATATCTGGGCAAGCTGATTATGCTAATTTTATAGATATAAAGCAATTAATTACAGAACCATGTATTCATATACCATTCCATGCCAATAAACAAGCAGTTAATTATGCTAGTTTATATGACATTTTAATTAGTAAAAGAGAATAACAATGAATAATACAATTAAAGCAATACTTGTTTTTATGCTTTTAAGTTTAAGCACTAGTTTTGCTATTGCTAATAATGATTTACTAATTAGTGTTGAAAATCCTTTTGTAAGAGAAATGCCACCTACAGCTATGGCGACTGCTGGTTTTATGACCTTACATAATGCTAGTAATAAAGATATTTATCTAGTTAAAGCAGCTGCTGATATATCTAAAATAGTAGAACTACATACCCATAAATTAATTGATGGCATGATGAAAATGCGTGAAGTTAAAAGTATTAAAATACCCGCTAAAGGTTCAACACAATTAAAACCAGGTGGGCTACACGTTATGTTTATTGGCTTAAATACTAATTTAACTACTATAACTAATGTTACTTTTAAACTTTATTTTGATAATGGTGAAGAGCATGTTATTAATGCCCCAACAAAGTCGGTTATGATGCCAATGCGTAAAATGTAAGGTCTCTATTAAAAATGACACATAAAAAAAACAAATACACCTATTTTATAATAGCGATCATCGCAATTACATTGACTGTAATTGCAGGTATCGTAATGCAAGCTAACAAGCAGCCAACACACAATGTTTTATTAGCTGATGTTCCTAGTGCCTATGAAGGATTAGAATTTACCTTAATGTCTAATGAAGGTAAAGTCTCTTTAACAGACTTTGCAGGTAAATGGGTTTTGCTATACGTTGGTTATACTTTTTGCCCAGATATTTGCCCTACTAATTTAGGAGCCTTATCACAAGCTTACCAACGCTTAACCGATGCCGAAAAAGCACAAGTACAAGTTTTATTTGTATCAGTAGACCCTGCTAGAGACACTCCTGAGCGGTTAGCAGATTATGCGCGATTTTTTAATATGGATATGATAGGTTTAACTGGAGACAGAAGTTCTTTAGATGCTTTAGTAAAAGCCTTGGGTGCAGCTTATGTCATTAATGATAAAACCGAAGGAATGGGAGAGTTTTATTCTGTTGATCACTCAGCATATACCTACGTAATCTCTCCACAAGCAAAGCTAATTAAGCAAATAGCTCACGGGAAAGATGGGCAACAATTTTTGCAAATAATTAGGGGTTTTATTAA
>CAZJWQ010000052.1:0-8249 GCA_964549645.1 uncultured Piscirickettsiaceae bacterium
GGATTTGCTCATCAATGCTGTCAATTTCATCACGTATTTTAATTAGCTGTTTTTGCTCTGAGTTAGAAGTGTTCATAGAGACCTTTGCTTAATTAAAATGCGGTTTAGGGAATGTAGAAAATAGTGCATTTTTTAGCCAAAAATAAGGAGAATAGCCAGCTATTTGATGAATTTTTGGGTAGAAAAGGTGCTGTTTTATGCGTTTCATAAACTGTGATTTAATTATGTAAAGGTCTCTCATATATTATTGTTTTCAAATTCTTGCATAAATTGAATTAGTACATCTACACCTGCTTCTGGCATGGCATTATAAATACTTGCTCTCATGCCTCCATATGCTTTATGCCCTTTTAAGTTTAATAACCCTGTAGTTTTTGATTGCTCTAAAAACTTACCTTCTAAACTTGTATTATAAAATTTAAAAGATACATTCATTAATGAGCGAACTGGCGGGTCTATTTCGTTATAAAACATTTTGGAGCTATCAATAAAACTATACAATTTACTGGCTTTAGCTTTGTTAATTTGTTCAATAACTTTTACCCCTCCTTGTTCTTTAATCCATGCAAAAACTAAACCTGCTAAGTACCAAGAATAGGTTGAAGGGGTGTTAAACATAGAGGCATTATCTACATAAGTCTGCCAGTTCATTAAGTTAGGGGTGTCTTTTCGGGCATTACCAAGTAGATCTTCTCTTACTATTACTACGGCTAAACCTGCTGGACCAATATTTTTTTGTGCCCCTGCATAAATAACTCCATAATTTGCTACATTTATTGAACGCGATAAAATAGTGGAGGAAAAATCTGCAACTATAGGTACATTAACCTTAGGTAAGTTTTGAAACTCAACACCCGTAATAGTTTCATTTTGACAAATATGCAAATATTTTGCATTGTCATTAAAACTCATATTACTAAAATCGTCGATATTATTTTCAGATGTAGAAACTACATTTACATTAGTAAACCTACTAGCTTCTTTAATTGCTTTCGCTGACCAAACCCCAGTATTAATATAATCTACAGCATCATTTTGATTAGTTAAATTAAGGGCAATAGCAGCAAATTGTAAGGATGCTCCACCATGAGTAAAAATAACTTTATAGTTATTTGGAATATTCATTACTTCTCGTAAATCAGCTTCCATTTGTTTAGCTAAAGCCATAAATTCTTTACTACGATGGCTTATTTCCATCACCGACATACCTGTATCATTCCAGTCTAAAAACTCTGTTTGAGCTTTTATCATTACTGCTTCTGGCAACATAGCAGGTCCTGCACTAAAATTAAATACTCTCATTATTTATTTTTTATCACTAGTGTTATTTTCAGTGTCTGTTTCAGTGCTTGACTGTTCTATATTACTACTTTGTTCGGTAATTTCTTGTTCAGCGTTGTCTTGGTCTATTGTTTGCTCAAGTGTTTGCTCAAGTTCTATTTCTTCTTTAACATCAACTACAGCAATCCCTACTACCTGCTCGCCTTTACCTACATTAATTAACTTTACACCTTGCGTATTTCTTCCTACTACTGATATTTCAGAAATACGAGTTCTTACTAGGGTTGCTTTATTAGTAATTAATACCACTTCTTGGTCTGTGGTTACTGAAACTGCAGAAACTACATTACCGTTTCTTGTAGATGTTTTTATAGAAATAACTCCAGAACCACCACGTTTAATAGTTGAATATTCATCTATATGAGTACATTTACCAAAACCATTTTCGGTTACTGTTAATATTAAGGTGTCAGGCCTAGCTACTTGCATGCTTATAATTGACATATCTTCTTTAAGCTTCATGCCTCTTACACCACGAGCTTGCCTGCCCATAACTCTAATACCATTTTCATCAAAACGAATAGCTTTACCAATATTACTAAACATCATAATATCTTGCTTACCATCAGTTAAAGCTGTACCAACAAGTTCATCGTCATCACGTAAGTCTACGGCAATAATACCATTGGCTCTAGGGCGAGAGAAATTAGCTAAAGCTACTCTTTTTACAATAGATTGTTTAGTTGCCATAAACACATAATGATCATCACTAAACTCAGAAATTGGCAAAATTGAGGTTATATATTCGTTATCTTGCACTGGTAATACATTTACTATAGGCTTGCCTTTTGCCCCTCTACTAGCTAAAGGTAGTCGCCATGTTTTTATCCAATATAAACGCCCTCTATTTGAGAAACAAAGCAACATATCATGGGTACTAGCTACTAATAACTGCCCTACTTCGTCATCTTCTTTCATTTGGGTAGCTGATTTACCACGACCACCACGACGTTGTGCTTGATAATCTGACAGTGGCTGGGTTTTTATATAACCATCTTGAGATAAGGTAACAAGCCTATCTTCAACTGCAATTAAATCTTCGGCATCTAGGTCTAAATAACTATGGTCTATTTCTGTTCTTCTACCATCGCCAAAATTTTCTAAAACTTCTGCTAACTCTGTTTTTATTACTGCTGTCAACTCATTAGGGTTACGTAAAATATTTAAAAAACCTGCAATTTTTTCAATTAATTCTAAATATTCTGCAATAATTTTATCTTGCTCTAAACCTGTTAAGCGATGTAGACGCATTTCAAGAATGGCTTGAGCTTGTATTGGCGATAATTTATAAAAATTACCTTCCGCACCAAAACCTGCTGCAAGATTTTCTGGGCGAATGTCTTTTAATTCTACTTTCTCAAGTAATTTTTCTACTTCTCCTATTGCCCACTCTCGTTCTAAAATTCGCTCTTTTGCTACTGATGGGCTAGGTGAAGATTTAATTAGCTCGATCATTTCATCAATACTAGTTAAGGCAACTGTTAAGCCTTCTAGTAAATGGGCTCTTTCTCTGGCTTTACGTAGTTCATAAATAGTACGGCGGGTAACTACTTCACGGCGATGCTTAATAAAAGCATTTAAAATTGGTTTTAAACCTAATAACTTAGGTTGCCCATCAATTAAAGCTACCATATTCATACCAAATACAGTTTGCATAGTAGTTTGTTTATATAGGTTGTTAATAATAACTTCAGGCACTTCGCCACGACGTAGTTCAATAACCACCCGCATACCATCTTTATCAGATTCGTCTCTTAGAGCAGTAATACCTTCTATTTTTTTATCTTTAACTAACTCGGCAATTCTTTCTATTAATTTTGCTTTATTAACTTGGTAAGGTAGTTCATGAACAATAATAGCCGATTTACCAGATTTATCTGTTTCTATACCTACTTTAGAGCGAATTTGTACTCTGCCACGCCCCGTTTCATAAGCTTCTACAATACCCTTAGTACCATTTATGATGCCATATGTAGGAAAGTCAGGGCCAGGAATATACTCCATTAAGCCTGCAACATCTAAATCAGGGTTATCAATTAGAGCTAAACAGGCATTAATAGTTTCAGTTATATTGTGTGGCGGGATATTAGTTGCCATACCCACAGCAATACCTGAAGAACCATTAATTAATAGGTTGGGCAATCTGGTTGGAAAAACATCTGGCTCATGTTCAGAGCCATCATAGTTAGGAGTGAAATTGACAGTTTCCTTGTCTAAATCGGCTAGCAGTTCATGGGCTATTTTTGACATTCTAACTTCTGTATAACGCATAGCAGCTGGTGCATCGCCATCAACTGACCCAAAGTTACCTTGCCCGTCTACTAGCATATAACGTAAAGAGAATGGCTGTGCCATACGAACAATAGTATCGTATACAGCGGTATCGCCATGCGGGTGATATTTACCTATTACATCACCAACAATACGAGCTGATTTTTTATAAGGTTTGTTATAGCTATTACCAAGTACATTCATAGCAAAAAGGACTCTACGATGTACTGGCTTTAAGCCATCACGAACATCTGGTAAGGCTCTGCCAATAATAACACTCATTGCATAACTTAAATAAGATTGCTCCATTTCATCTTCAATGGAAATAGGTAAAACTTCTTTAGCAAAATCAGACATACAAGAAACCAGCTTTTTATTTGTAATAAATTAATCAATTATTATAACTAAAAACTTTGCATATTAGTAGCTAATGTTATATCCCTAATCCCCGAGTAGAGGATTAGACTTTTAACCTTATGTTAAAACTGGGTAGCTATACATTTAATTTATTATCCCTAATAATTTCACCAATTAAATCTACAATCTTATTATTACTAAATTGTGTTTTAAATTCGACTTTAAGCTCTCCATTAAAGAATTTTTCAGCGTGTTTTATTTTTTGTTGTTCTTCTTTTCTTAAGTTGTTTGTACCATCTAGATTTTTGGTTTCAACTATAAAATGTAATTTCTTGTTACCATTTTTAAAGTTTAATACATAAGCAAAATCAGGTGAGTAACTTTTACCACCTGCAACAGGGATTTTTATTGAGTTTTTAGGTATTTTAGTAAACACAATAACTTCTGTAATATCTTTTTCAATATTCTGTTTTTCTAAATCACTGTCATAAAACAACTTATCAAAAAAATAATTTTCGGCAACTTTTTCATCTGAATATAAAACACCGACATCAGAGGCGGTAATTTTATCAAGAATTTTACCGTTTTTATCTGTTAATTTTGTTGGGTGAATGCTATTTGAAATTTTTTGATATTCAATACTAAATTTGTCAATTGCGTTATACATTAAAAAGTTATTAAAGTTTTGTTTTATAATTCTGATAGTTGTCTGGTTTAAGTATTTATTAATATCAATTTTTGAGGCAATAAAAGATTGATGAATAGTTTTTAAATTAATATTTAAAACTTCTGCTAAGGTTTTTAAAAACTCACTATACTTCATGGTGGAGACAGGCGTAATTTTATTGTCCAAAATAGATACTTCTTCCGTTGATCTCGCTTGCTGATCTTTTATTACAATTTTTAATTTACGCTCTTTTATTCCTGCAATAGAAAAATTCTTTTTTTGTTGTGTAAAAAAAACCGTAAGTAGAGTTTGAAAACTCTCTTCTTTATCAAATTTATATTCTAAGATTACCTTTTCATTGAGTTTTTCCCAAAGGTCTTTTAACTCGTGATATTTTTCTGTTCTTACTGTTACAGTTCTCTTAGTGTCTGTTGCTTTTCTAACTTTATTTGAACCAACTCCTTCAAATATTAGTGGGTATTTTTTTTTAATATAATCGAAACCGCCTTCTTTAAAGGCATTATTTCTTTTAATAAGCCCAGCATCATCAAGCTTTTCTAATAAGTCTTCCTCTTCAAGATTATATTTATCTACAATTTGTTGAATCATTTTAGGGTGAAGTTTTTCTGGAGTGTTTTCTATTGAAATAGCTCCTGATTTTTCATTTATTTCATTTACAAGATTATCAATAAAGTCACTTTCTGTAAAATCAACAAAATAGTTTAAGTAAAATTGCTCGTCTTTTACCCTATTACCATACTCATTAACTGGTAACCGCAACCCACGACCAACTTCTTGTAGTTTTGATATTTCACTTCCACTACTTCTCAACTTACATATTTGAAAAACATTAGGATTGTCCCAACCCTCTCGTAAAGTCCATTTTGAGAAAATAAATCGTCTTGGATTTTTTAAATCAAGTATCGCTTGTTTGTCGTGCAAAATCTCGGCTATCTCTTTTTCAATAGCCTCATCTTTTGCCGAATTGTCTTTTGAAAAATATCCTGCGTGGGTTAATGATATATCGGCTAGTGTTTTTGTTAAATAATTTTTATAAAAAACATTTGTTTCCGTTTTTAATAAGCTCTCTACCTCTGCTTTTATCAACCTCTCAACGGTAGTTTTTATATAACCGTCTTGGTTTCTATATTCTTCAATATTGTCAATAAAAAATAGCGTTAGCGGTTTTATTTTTACCTGCCTTGTTAATAGTTCCTTTTCTTTTTCAAAATGGTGTTTTATGGCTTTCTGAATCATTATCTCTTGTAGTTTTACTGCGTAAGAATAAGGGTTTAGTTTATCTCCTCTTGATAATTCAATTCCATTAGATAAAATAACTTTACTTTTATTTAAATTTTCAATAAACAAATCATCCATTGCTGAGTGTATTTTTTGTAAACTTTCTCTTTTAGAAATCTTAACAGTTTTCTTTTTACCGTTTTCTACAAGTTCAAAACTTGCCTCTTTGCCATCGGAATTTACAAACTTCACAATAGCATTTTTGCCACTTTTAAACTCTGTAATATGACCAATTACACCTTTCACTAAGTTACGGTTGAAAGAATCGACAGCAGTTAATATGTAAATTAAATTGTGATAATCTTTTACTTTTTGTTTTTCTAATTTACCAGTTAAAATATTTTTTACTTTTATTTCTTTTTCAGGAAATGTTGCCCCATAACGCAAAACAAATTGCGGGTGCATTTTTTGAATATTTTCCCAAGTTTTTTTATTTGTACCAAACTTGTGTGGTTCGTCAATAATTAAAAAAGGATTAACAGCCGAAAGTGCTTTAAAAGGAAAGCTATATTTATCAAAAAGTCCCTTGTCAAAACTCTTTTGCATGGTATCAGAGTTTATCATTCCTGCATTTATAATCATTACTTGAATACTATTTTTTTCATAAACACCTGCGTTTACGAAACTGTTTACAGCAGGAGGCATAAAAGATTTTTTACTTTTTCCTCCTTTTTTATTTTCTACAATATGTAGTTTAATGGTTTTGCCATATTGCTCTTTAAAATGCCCTTTAGCAGTGTCTGATTTTAAAAAATCTATTGTCCCTGCTTTAATAGAGAGTGTAGGAACAATGACAATGAATTTAAAAATGCCGTAGTTTTTATTAAGTTCAAAAATGGTTTTGGTATAGGTATAGGTTTTACCCGTACCTGTTTCCATCATGATATCAATGATGTTGCTATTTCTTTTTACTTTTTCATCAATGCTGTTTTTGTTGCGTATTTTTATTAGGTTTTTTGCATAAAAATCACTATACAAATCAAGTTCTGGGTTGATAAATTGCTTATCTACACTAATAGTATCTTTAACATCTAAATTCTCAAAAACTGCAACTGTACTATTTACCGCATTAGTTTGATGCTGTAAATTTTTTTCAAAATTAAATCCCTTCATACTAATACCTTGTTATAAAGTCAATATCAATATTCTTTTTATTGGCATAAGACTTAATGTTTTCGCTAATTTCTCGTAAATTTTTGCTCTCAAAATGGTAGCCAAAGGCAATGATCGATATTGGATTAAATTTTTTATCACTATCAATTTTCTCTAACAAGGCTTTAAGGTTTTTTGTTTTAAACCCCTTATCCATCAAATATAATTTACTACTTGCATAAGCCCCTTTGTATTTCCCCAAATCTATCTCTTGCAAGCTTTCAGTTAGTGCTACACCGTCATAAGTCTTCCAAGTAACAAGCAAGGCTTTTAGGTCATCTTTGGTAAGTGTGCTTTCATCAAAAAGTGTTAGTTGCTCATCTAATTGGTCTGCTTCAAGGTTATAATCCTCCCATATTGGCATTGTTTCAAATATCTTGAAACCTAAATCTTGCTTTGATAAATCTTTTTCTTTAGCGGGCTGAGGTAGGCTTTCTTCGCGTATCTTTTTACTCGCCCTTATTAACCTTTCTTTTGTTATTTCAAAAATGGTAGGTTCTTTTATTTTTAATTCATTTTTTACAAAATCATAAGCCGTTTTATTTTTCTTTGGGTCTATTTTTTCTGGCATTTGTACCAAAATGTATTTGCGATTTCCACCATCTTCTGAGTTTAATTGCATAACGGCATCTGCGGTTGTGCCTGAACCTGCGAAAAAGTCGAGAATGAGGTCATCGTTTTGTGTTATTGAAGAGATAACCAAAAGATGATTCAGTAATGAGATAGGCTTAGGATAGGAGAAAATATTTTCTGGCATTAATTTTTCAAAATCTTTTCTGCCAATAGTTGTTCCTCCTTTTTCAATAATCGATGTTGAATACACCTGTCTTCTGTGGTCTGTTGGCAAAATTCTTCTTGGTTGTTTTTTATTATCTGCCCCCCAATAAATCAAACCTTCTTTTGATAATTTATTAAATTCTTTTTTTGTTATTTTCCAATGTTTTTTCCATTTTAAATTATTAGGTGACGTTATTTCATAAAAATTATCATGTTTCAAATTTTCTTGGCTATTATTTACAGCTAAATTTGCCGTTTGGAATTCATTTTCTCTTCCTGCTAATGGTTCAGAAATCTTACTAAATGAAACGTTTGATTTGTTTTTATATCCTGAGACCTTTGCATAATCTATAAATTCAGCCTTCAATTTTAACTATTATATTTT
>CAZJWQ010000053.1:0-4384 GCA_964549645.1 uncultured Piscirickettsiaceae bacterium
ACAATAAGACCAAACTCACTATAACCCCTAATTACCGAATAGAGATTGGGGTATAATGTTGCTAATTTTTTAATTAGCAAAAGAACTAATCTACGATGAACAGTAAACAAGAAACAATCCCTAAAAACTTACCTACCCATACACCTAGACCTATGGTCGATTTATTAGTGAGTATTGTTCTACCTACTATTATTCTTATGAGATTTAGTGGCGAAGAACATTTAGGCCCTGCAACAGCACTTGTCGTAGCACTTGCTTTCCCTTTAGGCTGGGGGTTATTTGAAAAACTTAAATACAAACAAAATAATTTTATTGCCATTTTAGGCTTAGTTAGCATACTGCTTACAGGTAGCATAGGTTTACTAGAATTAGACACTCAATGGCTGGCAATAAAAGAAGCTGCAATACCCGCAATTATTGGTATAGCAGTGCTAGTTTCAACCAAAACACGTTACCCATTAATAAAAACTTTAATCTACAGCCCTACCATGATGAATGTTGAAAAAATAAAGTACAATCTTGAAAAACTGGGCAATACTCTTAAGTTTGAAGACCGTTTATTAAAAGCCACTTATTTATTAAGTGGAACCTTCTTTTTTTCAGCCACAATTAATTATATCCTTGCCACTAAAATAGTAACCAGCCCAACAGGTACACCTGAATTTAACGAAGAACTAGGTAAATTAACCTTATTAAGCTACCCTATTATTGCTATACCATCAATGCTAATGATGATGGCTATTTTTTATTATTTATGGCGAACAATTAGTGGTATGACAGGGCTTAAACTAGATGAGATATTAGTTGCTCCGACTAGTGATGAAAAAAAAGATAATACTTAAAAAACCCTGAAAAAGAATAAAAAACACAGGCATAGTCATAAAAAAACCTATGTCTAGTTAATTAACATGTATAATTTTGGGTTGCATTTTTTAAAAAAGGGACTTGTGCTTTATGTTAGCTTCAACCAAACTAACAACAATTGGCTTAAGATTAGTTTTATTTACCGCATTATGGTGGATTATTACTGAAGGTAAGATAGAATCTTGGTATCTTGGTATTCCTGTAGTAATTTTGGCTACTATGACCAGCATACCTTTATGGAACAAAATACCTTTATCTTTTACAGGTTTATTACGTTTTATCCCATTCTTCCTTTGGAACTCTTTACGTGGCGGATCAGATGTTGCAGTAAGAGCCTTAATGCCTAAACTAAATATTACCCCAGGTATGGTTAAATATAACTGGCAATTACCTGCTGGAACTTCACAAGTGTTTATGGCCAACGTAGTTAGCTTACTACCCGGAACTTTATCAGCCGAAATACATGATGACTACCTTTATATTCATGCTCTTGATGAAACTGAAGACTATGTTGCTGAATTAAAAATAATTGAAGAGAGGGTAGTTGATTTATTTGGCATAAAGCTAGAAAAAAATTAACAAGCAAATAGTTAAGGAACCTCGCAACCCCTTAATAAAGCCATTTTATACAAATAAATAACGAGACAATAACCTTTATGGATATTTTATACATAGGATTAGCATTATTCTTACTATTAACCTTAGTAGCTGGTTTATGGAGAATACTGCAAGGACCAAGCGCAGCAGACCGCATGTTAGCCGCTCAATTATTTGGTACTACAGCAGTTGCCATTTTATTATTACTAGCCCAAGGCATGGATAAACCAGCGTTAAGAGATGTTGCTCTAGTGTTTGCATTACTAGCTGTAGTAACTGCAGTTGCTTTTGTGCGTAGAGGTTGGGCGGCGGCAGAAGAAGTCACGCAGGAGAAAAATAATGATAGTAATTGACATATTAACTGTAATTCTTTTTATAGCTGGGGCGTTTTTCTTCTTAGTAGGGACTGTTGGTTTATTACGCTTTCCAGACGTTTTTACCAGATTACACGCATTAACTAAGGCCGACAATGTAGGCCTAGGCTTAATAGTAGCAGGTTTGGCTTTACAGGCAGCATCAGTAACCATAGCAGTTAAACTAATATTAATATGGTTGTTAGTATTACTTGCAGGGGCAGGAGTTGCCCACTTAATTGCCAAAGTAGCACTTAAAAAAGGAGTTAAATTATGGAAACGTTAGCTCAATTACAATTTACTTTTGATATAGTCTTAGCTATTTCGTTAGTGTTTTTAGCTTGGCAAGCTCTAACAAGCCCAGAACTATTTCGTAGTATAGTTTTATTTATAGCATTTGGGCTATTAATGGCATTAGTATGGGTTAGGTTAGAAGCCCCTGATGTTGCCCTAGCAGAAGCTGCAATTGGTGCTGGTTTAACAGGAGCTTTATTACTTACCGCTCTCAATAAAATTAAACCTAAAGCTAATAAAACAAATGTTGATACTGAAAAAGCAAGGGTTGAAACCAATGACTAATACCTCCAATACAGATGAAAAAATAATGCCTCTATATTTAAGGTTAATAATTATGGCTTTTTTGGCTATATTATTTGCAGGACTGGCTTATGCAATTTTATCCATACCCTTACAATCACCAGGTTTAAGCGCTTACACAATTGCAAATATTGACATTAGCGGCGTTACCAACCCTGTAACAGCGGTGTTATTAAACTATCGTGCTTATGATACCTTTTTAGAATTAGGCGTATTACTATTAGCAGTTTTAGGGATTTGGTCTTTAGGTCGCCCACCAGAAGAAGAAGAAACAATATCTAAAACTTCTGTACAAGCTGGCATAACCAACCTACTGGCACCAATATTAATACTAGTATCTGGTTACATTCTTTGGGCTGGGGCAAGCTACCCTGGTGGTGCTTTTCAAGCAGGTGCATTATTAGGAGCCGCAGGGGTATTACTATTTTTAGCAGGGTGGAAACTTAACCCACGTTTTACTGGAGTAGCTTTAAGGCTTGCTTTATCTGCAGGTTTTGTTATTTTTGCCGCAGTAGGAGCTGCATTTATATTCCTTGGTAACGAGTTTTTAGAATACCCTATAGCTTATGCAGGCATATTAATACTAATCATTGAAGTAGCGGCTACCATATCTATCGGCATATCACTAGCTGCCATGTTCTTAGGCTTTGACCCTGAAATGGAAAATAACAAATGAACTCTATAACTATTTATGCTCTAGCAGGTGCTGGGCTATTTACCGTGGGCATTTATGCACTAATAATACACGCCCACTTATTTCGTAAAATCATTGCCATTAATGTAATGGGTAGTGGAGTATTTTTAATAATGGTAGCTCTTGCTGCTAGAACAGAAAGTGGAGTCCCTGACCCTGTACCACACGCTATGGTAATAACAGGTATTGTAGTAGCAGTAGCTGCAACCGCTTTAGCACTAGCCTTAATGGTACGTGTGTACACTGAAACCGGCCGAGTAGATCTTGGCGAAGACACTGTGGACTAAATTATGATGTTTATGCTTGATATTCACTGGGTTATTGTACTCATTCTATTACCTTTATTTACAGGTGTTGCCTGTTTTATATGGCCTAAACAGGCAGTAAAACTTGGTATGTTTACCTCTATTGGTATGCTTATAAGCATAATAGGCTTAACCTGGCAGCTTTTAGAACATGGAGCTATACGCTACGCAGTTGGTGGTTGGAATGCCCCTTTAGGTATTGATCTTTATGTTGACGGCTTAAGCCTAATATTATTACTAGTAACTACAGTTGTTGGTATTGCAATTAGTGTTTACTCTATAGATTATTTTAAAGACTATAAAGCAAAATGGTTTTGGCCATTATGGTTGCTATTATGGTCATCTTTAAACTCACTATTTTTATCTGCAGATCTTTTTAATATATTCGTAACCTTTGAACTAATAGGTTTAGCTGCCGTTGCCATGGTAGCTTTATCAGGTGGCCCTAATGCTATAAAAGCTGCCATGCGTTATTTAATAGTTAGCTTAGCAGGGTCACTATTTTATTTAATGGGTGTTGCCCTACTGTATCACGGTTACGGTACGGTTGACATCGCTTTACTATCACAAAGAGTAGAATCTTCGCCAATAGTATGGGCGGCAATGGGCTTAATGATTACAGGGCTATTAATAAAAACTGCCCTGTTCCCTTTACACTTTTGGCTACCTTCTGCCCACTCCAGTGCTCCTGCACCAGTAAGTGCATTATTATCAGCTTTAGTAGTAAAAGCATCTTTTTATATTTTATTGCGCTTATGGCTAGATGTTTTCCCATCAGTTCATCAGCTACTAGGCACTCTACTGGGGTTATTAGGGGTTGCTGCTATTTTATGGGGGGGAATACAAGCTCTACGCCAAGAACGACTAAAAATGTTAATAGCTTATTCAACCGTAATGCAAGTGGGGTATTTATTTTTAGCCTTCCCTCTTGCCTCAGTTATTGGTTGGAAGGCCGCACTATATATGGTAATAGC
>CAZJWQ010000053.1:4484-8055 GCA_964549645.1 uncultured Piscirickettsiaceae bacterium
GCAGAAGACCCGCATGATACCTGTGGTGTATCTAAAAAAATGGAATGGACAGCATTTACAATGGCTATATTAGCAATAGTACTAGGATTTACCGCTACATATTTATTAGCAATAATGGATATAGGATTACCTTTTGGAGAAATTGAATTATGAGCTGGGAATCCTCACTACCTATACTAATTTTATTAAGCTCATTAATAGCTGGTTTATTCATATTCTTTATAAAAGAAGAAAATGTTAAAACAAGAACTTCCTTAAATATGGCTGGAGCCATCATTAAATTAGTTTTAGTTGGCGTAATGTTAGTAGGGGTGTTTCATGGTATAAATTATGAAACACGCCTACCATTACTGCCTGGGATAGACTTAGTCTTACGTGCTGACCCCTTAGCGATGTTATTTGTAACTCTTTCTGCAGGGTTGTGGTTAGTAACCACCGTATATGCTATAGGTTACTTAGAAGATTCACCACATCGTAGCCGTTTCTTTGGTTTTTTTAGCCTCTGTGTAACCGCAACTATGGGTGTTGCTCTAGCTGGAAACTTAGTTACATTCTTAATATTTTATGAACTACTAACCTTAGCAACCTACCCATTAATAGTACACAAGGGTACAGAAGCCGCCAGAAAAGCTGGGCGAACCTATTTAATGTATACCTTAGCAGGTGGAGCCTTAATTTTACTAGGAACCGTGCTTCTATACACAATAACAGGTACTTTAGAGTTTACTGCTGGTGGTTTCCTATCATCAATGGATCCTTCATACCACACCCTATTTATTATAATATTTATACTATTAATTGTTGGGCTAGGAGTTAAAGCTGCAATAATACCATTACATGGTTGGTTACCTTTATCAATGGTAGCACCAGCACCTGTAAGTGCATTATTACATGCTGTAGCTGTAGTAAAATCAGGTGCCTTTGGTATTATAAGAGTAGTTTACGATGTATTTGGTATAAGCTTTAGTGCTGCTTTAGGCTTAATGCTCCCTCTAGCCATAATAGCATCTGCAACAATTATTTATGCCTCTATACGAGCCTTGTATCAAGATGACTTAAAACGTAGGTTAGCTTTTTCTACTGTTAGCCAAGTATCTTACGTAGTGCTTGGTATAGCTATAATTGGACCTATTGCCGCTATGGGAGGAATGGTTCATCTAGTACATCAAGGAGTGATGAAAATAACTTTATTCTTTAGTGCAGGAAATTTATCTAAAACTTTAGGGGTTACTAAAATAAGCCAAATGGCAGGTATTGGTCGACGTATGCCTTGGACAATGGCAGCCTTTACCATAGGTGCTTTTGGTATGATTGGTGCTCCACCTTTAGCAGGCTTTATAACCAAGTGGTATATAGGAGCAGGAGCATTAGAAACTGGGCAAGGATGGGTAATTTTTGTACTAGCAGGTAGTAGCTTGCTTAATGCTGCTTATTTTTTACCTGTGCTATATGTTGCATGGTTTAAAGAGCCAATACAGAATAACTGGCCTGCTGAAAGATGTTTTGGGCGTTATGAAACATCTTTAGCACTGCTACTCCCACCTATAATAACAGCCATCTTAGCTATTATGCTTGGCGTATTAGCAACATCACCGTTTGGCCCATTAGAGTGGACGAGGATGATTACTGAGCTGGAGTATCCACAATGAATGATATCTTATTAATTATTTTATTATTATCTACACCTTTATTGCCTATGTTACTAGCATTTCCTGCTATACATTTACGCCTGCCATGGTTTCGATACCTAGCTATGTTGCCAGCAATTATAGTGGTAGCTCTACCTATAACCACTACAATTGAACTACCTTGGTTGCTACTTGGCACAGAAATGACTATTGATAACACGGCTAGAATACTATTAGGTGGCACAATATTATTTTGGATAGCTGTAACAATATTCTTTTTTAAAAAGAATAATTTACCACAAAAGCCAAAGCAATCTAAAGGCAATTATACTTCTACATTTTATCTACTCATGATGGGCGCTAGCTTTGGAGCAATTTTATCTACAGATATGGTAATCTTTTTTGTTTTTTCTAGCATAATTGGTTACAGTTTTTATGGCTTAGTAATCACAACTACTAGTTTCGAAGAAAAAGCTAGAAACTCTGTTAGAAGAGCTGGCAGAGTTTATTTAGTAGCAATAATAATTGCCGATATTATTCTATTTGAAGCCCTGCTAATAGCCTCATTATCTAGTGACAGCATGTCAAACTCAGTTGTTCATCAAGCAATTGCCGAGGCAGACAAATTAACTTTATATATATGGCTAGTTATAATAGGTTTTGCACTTAAAGCTGGCATTTTACCACTGCATCTATGGTTAAACATAATGCTAACCAAATCTAGCATTTCACCATTAGCATTAATATTGTCTAGCATACCAATAACTATATCTTTAGTTGGTATTTTATACTGGTTACCTTTAGGCACAATAACAGCCCCACAATCAGCCTTATTAATACAAATAATAGCAGGCATTGCCGTTATTTATGCGGTAGTTAATATATTAATCGCCTTAAAAAAGGGTAATAAATTAAGGCTAGTAACTTTCCAAAGTATAATATTAATGACAGGGCTATTTTTATTGGCTATAGGTGCAGTGTTATCTAATCCAAATCTATGGGACACATATCAAAAAGAATTATATTTATTTGTTACCTTATTTGGGTTACTACTAATCACATTGTTTATTAAAATAACATGGAAAACATTCAATAAAAATAACCCTGAAAATATAGCAATTCAAGCAGATAATTCAATCACAAAAATAGAGCAATGGGTAATTTCTATAATAAACTGGCTTAAACACATTACAACAAATCAGCTACCAGAATTACAAACATGGTGGCAAACTAAGGTTAACAAAATTGTAGATAAGATTGCAAATCAAGAAAAAACTGCAGGTAAATATGAAAAAGTAATTCAAAGTTGGGGTGTAGCCATTACTGTATTTTTAGTAATAGCTGTTTTGATCACAATTATTAGTATGTCATCAATACTGCTAGTATAAATATAGAAATTAAGGTATAAAAACCTTTGTCAGCTAGCTATTTTTATATCTCCATACAGAACGTATGGAGATGAATACTAGTTTCTTACCAACGAGATACTTCTAACTGTTGGTATCCTACTGCTGTTTTTAAAGTAATATTAACTTCTGCAGAACTTTTATTTCTCCAATACCAACCATGAGTACCCTCAAAACTAGTTATTAAGGTGTTACTAGATTGAGTTGCGTTACCTTTATTATAACTAGTAAAGCTACCATCATCAGTGGTTGGCTCGCCATGAAAATCAAAAAACAACTCTGCACCATCAGTTTGCCAAGAATATTTTAAAACTGCATACTTATCTAAGTTCAACTTATACTCCTTTTCTCCATAAGCAGGAATTGTAATCTGAACAACATCACGCCATTCCATATTACTATCGTCCGTCTTAATCTGTTGCTGATAAGAAGAGGTTGTTGCCATTGCAAAATCTTCTGGATGAGAAGTATGTGCATAACCATGCATTTGCATAAGAAATAAATAAGCCCCAGCAGCTATGAGAAAAGTATTTGCCA
>CAZJWQ010000054.1:0-5468 GCA_964549645.1 uncultured Piscirickettsiaceae bacterium
CTATTTGAGTTACGTGGTGAATTAATTGATATTAGATTACGCTGTTTTAAAAATGTACATAAGGTATTAGATGATGATCAATGGGCTCAATTATTAGAACTAGAAGCAGCTGCAAATCCTATGACTATTAACTAAAGGAAGCACTTAACAACTAACTTGAATTCTGGCAACGCCAAGTTTCCAAGTTAGTTATTCAGATCTTCCATATGCCAACTTTCTACTTATGGATTAGAGTACAATAGTTTTATTTCTTATAAAAACACACTATACTTATTATGTTGCAAGAATTATCTATAAACAACTTGGCTCTTATTGCAAAACTCAACTTAACTTTTAAATCAGGTTTTACTACTTTAACAGGAGAAACAGGGGCAGGTAAATCTATATTATTAGATGGACTTGGTTTAGCATTAGGGGCAAGAGCTAACTCATCTTTAGTTAGGCATAATACCAACAGAGCAGATATAAGTGCTGACTTTAATATTTACAAACTAAAAAATATTCAACAATGGCTTATAGAAAATGAATTAGATGATGATAACAACTGCTTATTAAGAAGAACTTTAAGTGCTGATGGTCGTTCTAAAGCCTATATAAACAGCTTGCCAGTATCTGTAAATCAACTTAAAAAACTAGGTAGCTTGTTGCTAAATATCCACGGGCAACGAGATCATCAATTTTTATTAAATACCAGTACACAATTAGAATTACTAGACAACTATGCCCAACACCATAATTTAACTACAAAAGTTGCCTGTACATACCAGCAATGGGCAAATTTAAATAGCAACTTACAACAACTAATAGACGAACAAGCTGATAAACAAAGTAAATTAGAGCTACTAGAATTTCAACTACAAGAATTTAATAATATAAACCCTGTTGAAAATGAATTTGAGCAATTATCTAGTGAACAAAAAACACTATCCCATGCCAATGAAATAAAGCAAGCACTAAATTATGCCTATCAAGCAATGGATGGCAATAACGGCGTAACCAATAATTTTAACCTAGCCATTGTACAACTAGAAAAAATATCCCAATATAATCCACAATTAAATACCCTACTATCACAACTTAATTCTGCATTAATTGATAGCGAAGAAATTGCTAATGACATTCATGCCGAAGAGCTACAAATTGAGCTTGATCCAACTAAATTACAACACCTAGAACAACGCCTTGCCGAATTATTTAATTTAAGTAAGAAGTATCAAATAGAGCCTAATAACCTAGTAACAAAATATACCGAAATACAGCAATCAATAGCACAATTAAACAATCAGACTCAATCATTACAACGATTAAAAGCAGACTTAACAACAGCATGGCAAGATTATATTAAAACAGCAACTACACTTAGTTTATCTAGGCAAAAAACTGCTAATATTTTAAGAAATACCATAACCAAAGCTATGCAAACACTAGGCATGGCAGATGGCGAATTTACTATAGAATTAACAAAAACTGAAAACTACAGCAGTAAAGGCTTAGATGCTATACAATTTTTAATATCTACCAATAAAGGGCAACCTGCACAAGCCCTAAATAAAGTTGCATCAGGTGGAGAATTGTCCAGAATAAGTTTAGCAATTCAAGTAGCCTGTGCCGAAATAACCAGCTTGCCTACTTTAATATTTGATGAAATAGATGTAGGCATTGGCGGAGCAATAGCTCAAATTGTTGGGCAAAAAATGCAACAATTAGGCAAGCACTGCCAAGTATTGTCTATTACCCACTTAGGGCAAGTTGCTGCTTACGGTAACCAGCAACTTAATATAAGCAAGTCATCTACCAATAACAATACCACAACTACAGTTATAGAATTAACCCATAAACAGCGAATAATAGAAATTGCTAGAATGGTTGGTGGGGTAGAAATCACAGAACAAACCAATAAACATGCCACCGAAATTTTACATACCGCCCAAAAAACTAGCCTGTAAAGTATTCTCCCGACTTGCGCACTTTTTTTACAAACCCCATAAAATAAAGATTTATTGAAAAAAAACAAATAATGGTCAGCAATAAGTTATCTTTTTATAACATTAAACCATTTTAATGTTAATATAATCAAACATTATCTAAATTTAACAACATGCTTATGAAACCAAATGACCTTTTATTAGAAGTTGGCAATAATATTATGCTTGCTCGCAAGGCTCGTAATTTAACTCAACAAGAGTTAGCTGATCGTGCATCTATTAGCCGACAGGCGGTTGCGGCTATTGAAAAGGGTAGGCTATCAAAAAATTTATTAATGGTTATTTGGGCATTGGGGTTAGAAAAACAGTTGGTTGAGGCAATTTCTTCTAAAAATGATGACATTGGCAGGAGTATGGCTTTTGGTTCTTTGCCGAAAAGGGTTTCTAAAAGTAAGGATAAAAATATTGATAAAAGTATGGAGGATGAGTTTTAATTATGCAAAATGAATCTTATCTTTATGTTTTTAATACCAATCAAACCTTAGTTGGTAGGCTGTTACAAAAGGAGCAAACTTTTGAATTTAAGTATGCAAAAAGTTATCTTTCTTCAAACACTGCCCATGCAATAAATCCAATTCACCTACCCTTAACTGATAAAGTTTATTTTTCTAATAATGGGTTAACTGGTGATTTAGCTAGCTTTGAGGATTCTAGACCTGGTATTTGGGGTAGGCATGTGCTTGATGCTTGTCATCATAAAAAACTAACCGACTTTGAATTATTATTAGAAAATCAGTTAGATCGAGTTGGTAACTTAATTTTTTCTAAAACCCCCTCTTTTCCCGATTTAAAACACTCTTATTTAAAAGAACCATTTGAATGGAGTAAAATAATTAGTGCCAAGGAAGAATTTGAAAAAACCAATCATTTTAGTGCTAGAAATGCAGAATTATTTAAACAGGGAGCTAGTCAGGGCGGAGCTAGACCTAAATTAACGGTGATTAAGAATGGTGATTTATATTTGGCCAAATTACCCACTATTCGTGATTATGTAAATATTGCTCAAATCGAACATGGTACTTTATCGCTTGCTAAATTTGTTGGCATAAACACGGTAGAAAGTGAATTAATTAAGCTTTCTAAAAATATAGATATATTCTTAACCAAGCGGTTTGATTACCAAGAAAATAACAAATTAGCTTATTTAAGCATGAAATCATTATTATCTGTAGAACACAGCATTCAAGCAAGTTATGCTGGTTTTTCGTTAGAATTAAAAAGATTAAATGGTGGCTTAGATTCAACGGAAATTTTTAAACGTATGGCTTTTAATGTGCTAATTTCTAACCATGATGACCATTATCAAAACCATGCCATTTACTTTAAAAATAACCTTTGGCGACTAACCCCCGCATTCGACATAGTTGCAGGAGAAGGCACAAGGCGAACTCAAGCTATTTCGATTGGTAGTTTTGGTAATAAACCTAGTATTGAAAATATTTTATCGCACGCAAGTGACTTTGATTTAACTATTTCTGCGGCAGAAACAATCGTTAATGAGATGATAAATAACATCAAAACCACATGGCAACAAATATTCCGCCAAGCAGGTGTTGAAGAGGGTGTTATTAAATCAATTAACTGGGCTATGTTGGATTGTATTAAAAGTTAAAAAACATACTACCTAAACCTAAATCCAGCAAGTGCTTGCAGGATTTAGGGTAATTATTTTTTTAAAATTATACCATCAACATGTTCTTGTAGCCATAACTCTAATAAAGTTACATGCCATAATTTACTGCCCTTTATTACCGTAAAACTTTCTTCCCCTTCGGCATTGTCTAATAATTTTTTTATATATGTTTGGTTAAATAAGCCTCTTTTTATGGCTATTTTACTGGTTAAAGTATCTTTCATCATTTTAAAAAAGTTGCCCCTTACATACTTTAAGGCAGGCATAGGAAAGTATCCTTTTGGGCGATCTATAACTTCATCTGGCACAATGCCTCTTGCTATTTTTTTTAAAATATATTTAAAGTCTGTAGTTTTCAGCTCTTCAGGGGCTGCCATAGCTAACTCTACTAAATGGTGATCTAAAAAAGGTACTCTAGCTTCTAGCCCCCATGCCATAGTCATATTATCTACACGCTTTACTGGGTCATCAACTATTAAAGTTGTAGAGTCTAACCTTAAGACTTGATCAATAAAAGAATCTGCATTGGGTTCATTTAATTTGTCATTAATAAAATTACTGGTAACATCTTCTATATGATATTTTGGGTCAATCATTGCTAACCATTCTTGATGATTTCTATCAAAATAAAATGGTGCGAAAGCATCTATCGCCATTTGTTGTTTGGTTAGTTTTTTGTGGGCGGATACCATTTGTGGGTACCAAAAATAACCTGCAAATACTTCATCTGCCCCTTGACCTGACATAACTACTTTAACATCTTTAGATACTTGTTCAGCAAGCAAATAAAATGCTATGGCATCTTGCCCAAACATTGGTTCTGCCATATTTTTAATAGCTTCGGGCAGGCGTGGTAAAACTTCTTCATTAGAAATTAAATATTTTTTGTGCTTAGTTTTGTAACGCTCTACAACTAAGTCAGAATATTCAAATTCACTACCTTTTTCTTCTGCTACGTCTTCAAAGCCAATAGAAAAAGTATGTATATCTTTTACCCCCGCTTGGTCTAATAAACCAACAATTAGGCTAGAATCTAAACCACCTGATAATAACACCCCCACAGGCACATCTGCGGCAGTTAAACGTTTATGGACTGCTTTTTTTAATTGTTTATGTAGGGCTGTAATCCATTGTTTTTCTGTTTTATAAGTGTTTTTATGAATAGCTTTTGATTCTAAACGCCAGTATTGTTTTTTATAGATTTGCCCATCGGGGTTAATTATTAACCAATGCCCAGGTTCTAATTTTTTTATACCTTTTAATATAGTATGTGGGGCAGGTATTACACCGTGTAGGGTAAATTGATGATGTAAGCCTATAGGATCAATTTCGGTATTTATTTCACCAGACAATAATAAGGCTTTGGTATTTGAAGCGAACCTAAACCCCCCTTTTACTGGAGAATAGTATAGTGGTTTTATGCCAAATCTGTCTCTAGCAATTAATAATTGCTGTTGATCATCATCCCAAATAGCAAATGCAAACATACCTTCAAAACGCTTTACACAGTCCATACCCCATTGCCTGTATGCTTTTAAAATAACTTCTGTGTCAGAATTGGATACAAAATTATGCCCTAATTCAATTAATTCTGTACGAAGTTGTAAGTAATTATAAATACAGCCATTAAAAACTAAAGATAATTCTTTATCTAACATTGGTTGATGGGCGGCTTGTGTTAGGTCGATAATAGATAAACGTCTATGCCCTAAGCCTACATTATTTTGTAGCCAGCTACCACCTGCATCAGGGCCTCTTTGTTCAAGGGTTTCTAGCATAGGATTTATTATTTTTTGTGATGCTAAAGTACCGTCCCAATAAATTTCCCCACAAATACCACACATAATTTT
>CAZJWQ010000054.1:5568-8015 GCA_964549645.1 uncultured Piscirickettsiaceae bacterium
CCTGTTATTATTATATGTTGTTTGCTTATTTTATTTTTTAAAGTTTCTAAAACTAGTTCTTTAGTTAGGTATTTATAACTTAACAAATAGGTTAATTCATCTAAAATAACTAGGTCATAGCTATCATCGGTTAACATTTTTTTTGCTACTGCCCAACCTATTTTTGCTGTTGCTATATCTTTAGTTCTATCTTGAGTATCCCAAGTAAAACCATTACCTAAAACATGCCATTCACAATTTGCTTGGGCTTTAAAAAATGCTTCTTCTCCAGTATCGGTACGGCTTTTTATAAACTGGCATACGCCAACTTTTAAACCATGCCCTAATGCACGGGCTACCATCCCAAAAGCAGAGGTAGATTTACCTTTTCCATTACCAGTTATAACCAGTATCAGCCCTTTTACATCAGTAGCTTTTGCTATTGATGCATCTATTTGAGCTTTTTTATTAGACATTTTTATTTGGTGATATTTATTTTGTTTATCCATTAAGAAGTTCCTTAATTAACCTTTGCCACTTATAAAAAAACCCAGTCATTGCTGGGTTTTATTTAAAACTTATTCAGTTCTTAAAAAGAACCTCTAACCCCTACTGAAAACTGCCTGCCACCCATGCCATAAACATATTGTGGGGTAACAGTACCTGCTTGGTATGTTGCAACTGCATTAGTATAGTCTTCATCCATTACATTAATTATTTTAGCAAATACTGTCAGCTTAGCATTAACTTCATAGTTTGCTGTAATATTTGCTACATAATACTCACCTATTTGTGCACCTTGTTGGTTAGCTCTATCATAGGTTGTACCACGATATTGAATTTGCAAACCAAGGTTAAGATTATTTATAGAATAGTTATCTATACTAAACCCTGCTTGCTGTTCTGCTCTTCTTGCTAGCCATTGCCCGTTACTATCTTTTGCAGATAGTTGCGTAAAATTAGCAGTTAAATCAGTATCTATTCTATCAAAGCTATGAATATAACTAGCTTCAATACCAGTAAATTTAGAAATCCCTGTTAAATTACTATAAAAATCATTTGGCCAAGTACCACCATAGGTAATTAAATTTTTTGTTTCAGAATTAAAATATGTTAATTCTAGTCCATAAAAACCAAAAGTTATATCATAAGATTTAGTTTCTTCTGGCTGTAAATTAATGGTAGTTCCATGATTTAAATGAAATAAGGTTGGGGCATTATATGCTGTGCCGTAATTAGCACTAATAAAAATATTATCTGTAAAATGATTCTTTATACCAAATTTACCTGTTATTTTATTATCAAATTTATTATATTCATCATAGCGAATTGCTTGAGTTACAATTAAGCTATTATTTAAAAATTGGTTAGTGTTATTTAAAGCTATCCCTTTGTTATTTGCTTTATGAGTTCTCATTGGAAACCCTCCACTACCTTCATAATCTTTATTAACTAAACTAAAAGCTAACCGCTGGTTTGGTAAATAAGTAAAACCAACCCTAACACCTGTTTCAGTAAGTTTTGCTTGATTAAATTGATTAATTTCATTTTCTAAGGCATAAATAGATAAGTTGATATTTTCTTGTGTAAATTGGTATTTAATTTTTTTCAAATTCTTTGTATAATTATTACTAGCTATTTGATTGGGGTTAGTTGCCCAGTCCCACTGGTTTACTGCGCTGCTAGTAGTTATATTAGCTTGTAAACGATGATTTTTAGTTAAATTAATGCCAAGTTTAAAATTAATATCTGTTTGTTTATAACCATCTCTTTCGTATTTATTGTGTGGAGCTCTATAGCTTTTAACAGCAGAAAAACCATCGGTAGTAAATTCACTAAAATTTAATATAAAATCTATATTTTCATCAGCTGCACCTAAACTAGCTGCTATTCTTTTTGTATTCCAACTGCCTTTTTCTAAAGTTACATTAGCAATATTTTGGGCTCGCTTTGTTATTATATTTATAACCCCTGCTGATGCATTAGCACCCCATATGCCAGATTGTGGGCCTTTAATAATTTCAATACGTTCTATATTTGACATTAACAAAGCTTCTACAATAGTACCACCTGTACCCATTTGATTAGTCATTTCAACACCGTCAACTAATATTAAGGTTGCATTATTACTTTGCCCACGCATAAATATTGAGGTTGCTTTACCTATACCGCCACTATTAGATATGGTTATGCCTGGTACTTGGCGTAGTGCTTGGGCTAAGGTTGTATATTGTTTGTCTTCTATTTCTTGCTGGGTGATAATAAATGCATTAGCAGTTACAGAATGTAAAGACTGCTCTACATTATTGGCAGTAACTATTATTTGGTCTAATTGTTCAGTTTGTGCATAAACGTAATTTGTTGCTAAAAGTGCTACTAAAGTAATTGTTAAACGAGTTGGTTTATTGATCATTAAAGACCCTTTATTAAAAATAATTATTTTAATGAAGGTAAGGCGGATTAAATGT
>CAZJWQ010000055.1:0-8011 GCA_964549645.1 uncultured Piscirickettsiaceae bacterium
AATGTGTCTCACAGATTGTTGTATTTTGCGTAAAAGCTTAATCAGCATTTACTTTATATAAAAATAAAGAGAATTAATACTCTTACATACTAGGGCAGTTTTAATTAACTGTCTGTCCCTAGGAGCAATAAATGACAGACAAGATTGTTGAAAAAGTTGCAGTTCAAACTGATGAATCTCGTAACCAAAGCCGTCGTGCTTTTTTGAAAGGTGGAGCAGCCGTTGCAGGTGGGGTACTTTTTACTCAAACAGCCTCAGCAAGTGACATAAAATTTAACCCACAAAAAGCAGTAGCTCCTTATATTGGTAGAGACGAAATAACAGAAGTTTTACAAGATGGTAAAGGTCGCAAATCTCTTGGTTTTGGTGTTCGTAAATACCCTTATGGTGTGCCTTCTCCTTTTGAAAAAGAAGTGCAACGTCGTACCTTAGAATGGTTAACTCCTGATGCTATGGCATCAATAACCATGACTCCTTTACAAAGCTTACATGGCATAATCACTCCAAACGGACTTCACTTTGAACGCTTTCATGGTGGTGTACCTACAATAGATCCAGATAAGCATCGCTTAGTTATTCACGGTTTAGTTGAACGCCCATTAATATTTACAATGGATGACTTAAAGCGTTTTCCTTCTGTATCAAAAATTGTATTTGTTGAATGCCCTGCTAACGGAGCGTTAGAATGGAAAGGTGTACAGTTAAACTCAGTACAATGGACTCATGGAATGATGTCTTGCGTTGAATACACAGGAGTTCGCCTGTCAGATTTATTGAAAGAAGTTGGCATTCAACCTGAAGGAAAGTGGATAATCCCAGAAGGAGCTGACGCTTCTGGAATGACACGCTCTGTACCTCTTGATATTGCAATGGATGATTGTTTTGTCGCTTATGCACAAAATGGTGAAGCTCTTAGGCGTGAAAACGGTTACCCTATTCGCTTAGTTGTTCCTGGCTGTGAAGCTAATATGTGGGTTAAATATCTTCGTCGCATTCAAGTGCATGACGTACCTATGCAACATCGTGAAGAAACTTCTAAATATACAGAACTAATGCCTAGTGGAACAACTCAGCGTTTTTCTTGGCACATGGAAGCAAATTCAGTAATAACCTACCCTTCTCCTGACTTTAAAATGCAAGGGCCTGGTAGATATTTCATTCGCGGTTTGGCTTGGTCTGGTCGTGGCAAAATTAAACATGTAGATATTACCTTTGATGGTGGTAGAAACTGGCAAGAAGCTCACTTTACTTCAGAAGTAATTTCTAAAGCCTGGACACGTTTTGAGCTTGAATGGGATTGGGATGGTAAAGAAACCTTCCTAATGAGTAGAGCTACTGATGAGACTGGTTATGTACAGCCACCAATGCCGCAGATGCGTGCTCTTCAAGGGACTAATAATGTTTACCATCGTACCGCAATGGTAACTTGGCGAATTCATGATTGGAATGATGGTAAAGATGGAGGTAGAATTCAAAATGTTCAATATTAAAAAAACTATAATTGCCGTAGGAATTACTACAGTACTAGTGGGGGTTGCTTATGCAATGTCAACCAGCCCTAATGAAGAAGAAAGTAGCAACGTTACTCCTATAATGGAAGGCAAATTTGCAGTTAATTATAAAGAAATAATTGCCGCTAATGACGGCAGATATCTTGACCCTCAAGTTATTGAAGCCATATTAGGTAGAGACTCAACTCATGGACTAGCAGGCATTATGGGTAAACTTGACCCAGCAAACCCTTATTCTTTTGAAGTTGATGATAGCATTGATGGTGGTAATCATGGTAATGCTCAATGTAAAATACCTGCCGCATTTGTAGACGTACATGAAAGCGTTGCTAGAAACTTTAAAAATGATGCCGACTTTGTTGCTAAAGGCTTTGGAACACCAATTGCTGAAGCGGCTTTAGAAAGGTGGAATATCAGTGTTGATGGTGATGGTAAAGGTTTACCAGATCCTTCAGTGGGCATGACTGTTGGAGAAGGAGGTGCACTTTATGTACAATTTTGTGCAATGTGCCATGGAGAGTTTGGTGAAGGTGCAAAAGGTTATTTGCCTTTAGCAATAGAAGCTGACCTTGTTACTTCAGACTTTAGTGATCCATCACCTATAAAAACAGTTGGTAACTTTTGGCCTTACGCCTCAACTTACTTTGATTATATTCGCCGAACTATGCCTTTTTGGACACCTAATGCCGCCCATATCGGTGATGCAGGTTATATGGGTATGACAGGCTATGTAATGCAATCTAACTTTATCCCAATTGGCTTTGAAGATGATGGTACCCCGATTGAGTTGCAAGATGATGACTTTTATAATTCTGTGCTACTTATGAAAAATAATAAGCATATGAGAAATCAAGGTAATTTCTTCTGCGATCATCGCCCAGTAATTCATAACGTGCGTTGCATGACAGATTGCCCAGACGTTATGGTTGGTGATGGAACGGGTAATATACATAACTTTGTAGAAGCTCGTACTTTACCAGATGGAACTCCACAATATAACGTTGAACAACGTTTAAATGAAGATCCTCCAGGAGTTGGTCACGCAGGAATGTAAAAATCTGACTAACCCAATAAAAAACCCGCTTAAGCGGGTTTTTTATTACTTAAAATTTAATCTTTCTTGTTGATTTTATTATAAAAAAGAGTAAAATATACCGTTATTTCCTGATGGATATAACGAGCTTTAAAAAATGCCTTTAATTGACCCTTTTAATCGAACAGTTAATTATTTACGAGTTTCTATTACTGAAAAATGTAATTACCGTTGTGGTTATTGCATGCCTGAAGAAGGAGCCCATCCTGAAGGACACCATTCTGAATATTTAAGCTTTGATGAACTTGCTAAAATTATTAAAGCTTTTGTTGATTTAGGAATAACCAAGGTAAGAATTACAGGTGGTGAACCATTAGTACGTAAGGGGGTACCCGAATTTATTAAACAAATAAATAAATTTAAAGGTCTACAAGAAATTGCTTTATCAACCAATGCCCATTTTTTAGACAAATATGCTAAATCTTTAAAAGCATCTGGGTTAGATAGATGCAATATTTCTCTTGATACTTTAAAACCCAAACTATTTGATAGTATTACCCGTGGTGGTAATTTAGCTAAAGTTTTAACTGGTATAGATGCAGGTATTGCGGCTGGACTAAACCCAATGAAAATTAATTGTGTAGTCATGAAAGGCACTAATGATTCTGAAATAGAAGCTATGGTTGATTATGGTATTGCTAAAGGGGCTGAAGTTCGTTTTATAGAAATGATGCCTATTGGTTCAGCAGGAATTAGTTTAATGGATCAACATTATCCTATGAATAAAATAATGGCTAGAATAAAGGCACATGTAGGCACAGACCTAATACCCACGACTGAAAAAAGCCACGCTGGCCCTGCTAAAAACTTTTTAATTAAAGGGACTAAGGCTAAAATTGGCGTTATTTCTGCAGTTTCACAGCATTTTTGTGAAGCTTGTAATAGGGTTAGACTTACTTCAACAGGCGTATTAGCTTTATGTTTAGGGCAAGAAGATAATATTGATTTAAGAACTCCACTGCGTGAAGGCATTAGCCATGAAGAATTAAAGCAATTAATAATTAACTCTATGCTAAAAAAACCTGAAAAACATTTTTTTAACGAAAATGTACATAATATTGAATTTAAACAAATGGTTAGCCTTGGTGGCTAAAAAGGATTAATATGTTAAATATTTTATATTTTGCAGAACTAAGAGAAGTATTAGGGCAAGCCGAAGAAAACATTTCTGCTAATAATTTTAAAACCGTAAACTGCCTGTTGGCTAGTCTAGCAAAACGTGGTGAGCAATGGCAGTTCGCTTTATTAAAAAATAGTAATTTACAAATCGCTGTTAATCATAATATAGCAAGTAGAGAAACAAGCTTAAAATCTGGTGATGAAATTGCATTTTTTCCACCCGTAACAGGTGGTTAAATTAAGTGAGTTTTCCTTTCATTAAAATACAAAAAACCGACTTTGACTTAACAACTGAAATAAACAAATTAAGGGCAGGTTATAAAGATATAGGGGCAATAGTTGCTTTTATAGGTACAGTTAGGGATTTAAATGAAGGTGATAACATTTCTGCCTTAGAGTTAGAACACTATCCGAACATGACTGAAAAAGCCTTAGAAGATATTAGGCTAGAAGCCCATAAACGCTGGCAGTTACAAACTAGTTTAATTATTCATCGCATAGGTAAAATGCAACCTTGCGAACAAATAGTTTTAGTTGCTGTAACATCTCGCCATAGAGAAGATTCTTTTAATGCGGCACATTTTATTATGGATTATCTAAAAACTAACGCTCCATTTTGGAAAAAAGAAACCTTTCCAAATGGTAATACTCGTTGGGTAGATGCCAAATTATCAGATAAAGATGCACAGTTTAAATGGGATAAAAAATGAAAAATTTTGATGAAGCTCTTAAATACCTACTTAGCCAAGTAAAAATAACCTTAAAAACAGAAAATTTACCTATCACCAATGCACTAGGAAAGACCTTAGCAACAGATATTATAGCAACAATTAATGTTCCACCACACGATAACAGCATGATGGACGGTTATGCTTTACATTTAAATTCATTAGAAAATAATAATATTTTTAACGTCTCACAAAAAATAGTAGCAGGTAAAACCAGCAACGCCCTGCAACCAAATACTATTGCTCGTATATTTACTGGAGCTCCTATTCCACAAGGAGCAAATATAGTAATTATGCAAGAAGAAACAGAAATAATAGCTAATGAAGTTAAAATTTTGGCAACAAATATAACAAAAGGGCAAAATATACGCCTTAGCGGTGAAGATATTACAATTAATGATGTAATATTAAAAAAAGGGCATAAACTTAAACCACAAGATTTAGGGTTAATTACTTCAATAGGTATTGATGATGTACAGGTATATAAACCTTTAACCATTGCCACCTTTACTACTGGCAGTGAATTATTAGAGCCAGGTAAACCACCGCAACCAGGTAAAATATATAATGCTAATCGCTATATTTTAGCAGGAGCAATTCCACAACTTGGTTTTAAATTAATAGATTTAGGAGTAGTTAAAGATACTTTAAATGCAACCATTAAAGCAATGCAACAAGCAGCAAAAATGGCAGATATAGTTATTACTACAGGCGGAGTATCTGTAGGTGAAGAGGATCATATTAAGCCTGCCATTGAGCAATTAGGCGAATTAAATATGTGGAAAGTACAAATGAAACCTGGTAAACCGATTGCTTATGGAAATATACAAGGCACACCATTTATTGGCTTACCTGGCAACCCAGTTTCTGCATTTGCTACATTTAATCTTTTTGCTAAACCCTACTTACTTAAAATGCAAGGTCAAACAAATTACACTTCATCACCAATATGGTTAACTGCAAGCTTTACTACTACAAAAATAAATTTTAGAAGAGATTTTGCTAGAGCTAAATTAATTAACAACGCACAAGAAACTAGTGTTGAAATTTATAAAAATCAAGGTTCTGGAGTATTAAGTTCTACTGTCTGGGCAGATGGTTTTGTAGTAATCCCAGAAAATACCATTATAAATAAAGGCGATAAAGTTGCTTTTTACCCTTTTTAAAAAACATGAGAGGTTTAGTTAAAATCATGAACAATAAATTAACCCATCTTGACGAAAAAGGTCAAGCTAGAATGGTTGATGTTAGTGATAAATCACATACTCAACGAGAAGCCAGAGCCATGGCAGTAATAAACATGTTACCTGCAACTTTGAAAATGATAGCGGACGGTAAACATAAAAAAGGTGATGTGCTAGCTACAGCAAGAATTGCAGGCATAATGGCTGCCAAACAAACTGCCACATTAATACCTATGTGCCACCCTTTAATGCTAACTTCAGTAAAAGTAGAGCTTAATATTATAGATGATAATAACAGTATTGAAATAATAGCTATTTGTAAATTAGTAGGGCAAACAGGGGTAGAAATGGAAGCTTTAACTGCTGCATCTACCGCCGCTTTAACACTTTACGATATGTGTAAAGCAGTTGATAAGGGTATGGTTATTAACCAAGTACAATTATTAGAAAAAAAAGGTGGTAAAAGCGGGCATTGGTTAAGGAGACACTGAATAACCGCGATTAGAATTTTACTGAGAAAAAATGTGCGTCAAGTTTCGTTAAATGCGTCGTAATAGCTAGCTATTGCGTCGAATTTTACGGAAGTTGTCGTGCATTTTAGCCAGTAAAAAATAATTGGCGGTTGTTCAGTGTCTCCTTAAGGATAACTCAGTAATGTTAAAGCTTGCCAAGCCTTAAAAGCATACACTAAATCATCTGGCCTAGTGTTGGCTTCTATACGAATTTGCTTTAAAGCCCAACTGGCGGTTTCTGTAGGAATTAAAGCATTGTTACTATTAACCGCTACCCATGCAATAATCCCCAGTAATTTATTGGGTAACGCAATATCAGCTTTACCTTGCATTGCACTAACTAACCATTGGTTGGCAAGTTTATAAATTTGTTGGTCTTGTGCTAAATTTGAAAATATTAGCCCTAATTTTTGTGCTGTTTGCATGGCGGCTAATAACCAAAAAATATCATTAGGCAAGTTATAAACCTCTCCAAGCATATTGTTGTTTTTTGATTGATATAAGCGATTATTTTGTAGGTGATTATTTATAAGATAATGCAAAGTTTGAGAGGCAGTTTTTAATAATGATGGTTCTTGTATTAATTTACTAACTTCGATAAATACTATAGCGGCTTTGGCATTACTATCTGTTAGTTTAATTGTATCTATTGCTGGAGGAGGTATTTTGCTGGTGTTATTTTTATAAAAGTTATAGTTAGCATTTTGTGCTTGAAAAAAACCTGCTGAGGAGTTATCCCATAATACATTGTTTAAATAATCGATACTAAGCAAGGCTGCATTAATAAATTGTTGGTTATCATATTGTTTTCCTGCTTTAGCAAATAAAGAAATTAACCAAACATTTGCATCTAATAATTTGGCGGTTTCTAAGTGTTGATCAGCACGATGAGTATCTTTAAAATAGAAAAAACCGCCATGTTGCTGATCAAAAAGATTGTTTAATATTGTTAGAGTTGCAATTTCAGTGCGTTGTTGCCATAAATTATTATCTAATTTAAATGACCATGCTTGTGGAGCAGGTCGTTTTAAAGTTACCCCATTACTTAATATGCCACTGAAAGTTCCTTTTAGAGGGTGGTATATATCTTCAAGGTGCATTTGCCAACTAGTAAAAAATTGCTGGTAAGATTGTTTACTAAGATCTTCTACTTTATATAATATGTCTGCAGTAGGTAAGTTTTTTACAGGGGCATTAAGAACCTGTTGCAAAGTTAAATTCATATCACGTTCGGTAAGAATACCTGGCAATCTTGCTAATAATTGAGCGTTGGGGGCTAGTATTATAGTAAAAGGCAGTCCAAACCCTTGAAATTTTTCAACTAAATCAGGGCGAGCATCAAAGTTAATTAATATTGGAATATAATAATCATTAATGGTATCAACTACTTGTGAATTAGATAAGGTGCCTTGTTCATACACGTAACACCAACTACACCAAGGGGCATAAAAGTATATAAAAACAGGCTTTTGAGTTTTATTAGCTAAATATAAGCCTTCATCATAGTTTGTATGCCAATTAATTTTATCAAAACTAAAGCCTATACTGCTGGTTAGTAACAAGCAAACCATAGAGCATAGTAAAAAATATTGTTTAACTTTCATAACAAGACCTTTATTAAATCTATTCTTAAATTATAAGTTAATTCCTGTGTTTGAACGTTTATTTATTTTTGTTAAAATTGGCCAATATATAATTGATATTATTAAAAAGCCTATTGCCCAACTCCATTGACTTAACTGCATCCACAACATATAAAATTCTGGCAATATTAGTGGTAAAAATACTCTAATTATTGTTGTAATTATTAAAATAATAAAGACTAAAAAAATTAATTTTGGTGGGTCAAATACACTTCTGTCGG
>CAZJWQ010000056.1:0-8003 GCA_964549645.1 uncultured Piscirickettsiaceae bacterium
CTCTATCTTGAAACTGCTTACTTAAATTTTTATGTGCCTTTTTATTTTTTGCCAATAACATTATCCCCGAAGTATCCATATCTAAACGATGTACTATCAGAGCACTGTTACAATAAATTGCTACTTGCCCAATTAAAGAAGCGGCAGGATTTGCCTTTCTGCCAGGTACAGATAATAGTCCACTAGGTTTGTTTACTATAATTAAGTCTTCGTCTTCAAAAAGTATCCAACTTTTATTAAAAGGAATTAATTTTATTTTAGGCTTTGGTTTTAAATTTGGCATTATTATTGATTTTTTTTAGAATAATTAACCCACGGATAAATTTAATAGCATTTTATTTTTGCATATAATCCACAATACCTGATGTATGCTTAAACCCTGAGACTAGCTTACTTAATTGCATAGATACAGTTTTGTAGTCATGCTTTTCAAGAGCTAATGATATAATTTCAAACTCTACCTGCAATTTAGCATACGAAATATAGTCTTCATTAGCTTTCATAATTTTAGGGTGATCTGTACCATCAATACTATCGCCAATTAATAATTCTTCATATAGCTTTTCGCCTGGTCTCAACCCTGTATATTTAATTTCAATATCTCCATCACCACTATTATCTATAAATTGTAACCCAGATAAATGAATCATTTTTTTAGCCAAGTCTACAATTTTAACGGGTTCTCCCATATCTAAAACAAATACATCACCACCAACACCCATAGAACCTGCCTGAATAACTAAGGAGGCTGCTTCGGATATAGTCATAAAAAAGCGCGTCATTTCTTTATGGGTAACTGTAACAGGGCCACCTATTGCAATTTGTTTTCTAAAAAGAGGGATAACCGAACCAGATGAGCCTAATACATTACCAAAACGTACCATTATAAATCTAGTGCCTTTAAACTCATTGGTAATGGCTTGTAAGGCCATTTCTGCTAAACGCTTACTTGCCCCCATAAAATTAGTTGGTCGAACTGCTTTATCAGTAGAAATTAAAACAAAATTTGCTACTTTATTTTCAGCTGCAACACGGGCAATATTTAATGTACCAAAACTATTATTTTTAATTCCTTCTGCTATATTATGCTCAACAATAGGTACATGTTTATAAGCGGCGGCATGATAGATTGTATCTACCTGATATTTGGTAATTATTTTAGTAAGTTTTTTGTTATCTAATACTGAACCAATTAGGGCAACAATTTCAAAGTCAAATGCCTGTAATTCTTTTTCAATTTTATAAAGAGCCAACTCACTCAATTCAAATAGAATCAACATATTAGGGGACTGTTTCACCACTTGACGGCAAAGTTCTGAGCCAATAGAACCTCCTGCTCCAGAAATAAACACAACCTTATCCTTAATACATTTTTGTAATAAATGTTCTTTAGCTAATACACTATCACGGCCTAGTAAATCTTCTATTGCTACATCTCTAATATCGGCAAAAGATACCCGTCCATCTACAATTTGATCAATTGGCGGTAAGGTTTTAATTTTAACAGGAAGGTTTTCTAAAAAAGTTAAAATAATTTTGCGTTGTTTTGCTTGCAAAGAAGGGATAGCTAATAAAATTTCTGTAACTTGGAAACGCTCAATTACACTTAAAATATCATCTGGGTGATAGATTTTAAGTGAACTTACTTTATGATTTTTAAGCTCAAGATCATCATCAATAAATGCTACTACTTTATGGCTTGCAACTGAATTAATTGCCTGCATAAGTTGCCTACCAGAGACCCCTGCACCATAAATAACAATTGACTTAGCGCTTTTACGCTCCCCATTTAAGCCTATTAATAACCAACGCATAGCTAAACGTGTAGTAGAGATGTACAGTATTGCCATAAACCATGCAATAATAAGTGCAGAACGTGGAAAAGAAAGGTCTAGCATAAAGATAGCCATTGACCACAATAAAAAAGTCAAAGAAACTGCCATAGTCACGGTAAAAAAGAATTTATGGCTAATATACCTAATGACAGAAAGATATAAGCCTAAACGAATAAATACAGGGATAGCCAAAATAGGCAACAATATAATTGCACTACTATATGGAATCATAGATAGTTCAATATTTCCCAAACGTAACCAAATGGCAAATATTGCAATAAAGATTAAACCTATAACATCAATAAAAACAGATAGTAAACGTTTTTGCCATCTAGGGGATTGTAATAACCAAGTTAAATCAAACATTAATAAAATATACCATTAGCTTTAACTTCTTAAAAAGACTATATTTTAACATGTTTTTTGTTACTAAATTGAATTCGAGCTTCAAGGGCAACACTAGAAATAGAGAAAGTATATAGATAAAAAATATACAAGGAGTATTTAAGATACTGCCTTAACCTAACAGGCTACTAGAATAATAGCCAGATTAAATAAATACTTCTAGTAATTTATAGATTAACGTTGACGAGCTTTAAACCTTGGGTTAGTTTTGCTAATAACGTACACTTTGCCACGTCTTCTAACTATTTGACAGTCTTTATGGCGATTTTTTGCTGACTTTAAAGAAGATAAAATTTTCATAATGGTTATATCCGTATTTATGCTAGTTAATATCTACTTTAACCAACTGTTTAAAATTAATAATGCGGATTATACTTAAAAAGCCTCTTATGTCTAGCTTTTTCACTAAAAAATTACTTATCACCTTCAAATGAACCATACAGAACTAAAGAATGTGTAGCTAGTTTATAACCTTTTTCTTTAGCAATCTCTTTAATTCTTTGTTCAATAATAGAGTCAGTGAACTCTTTAACAATACCTGTTTTAGTGCAGACTAAGTGATCATGATTATCACCAGTGTCTAATTCAAATACAGAAATATTATTTTCAAAACTTAACCGCCTAACTATACCTGCTTGTTCAAACTGGGTTAAAACTCTGTATACAGTAGCCAAACCCACTTCTTCACCTTGCTCTATAAGCATTTTATAAACATCTTCTGCGGTTAAGTGATGCTTTTCGGTTCTTTTTTCTAAGATTTCTAATACTTTTAACCTAGGAAGAGTTACCTTTAACCCTACTTTCTTTAAATCAGAGCTACTCATAAAAACAATTTCCCTTAAAAATTTATTATTTATATTTATTCTTAGAGGATATAATAAACCAAATTTACAATTAAATTAAACTAAAAGTTAAAAATAATGAATTTTTTTAAACCGTTATCATTAGTATTTATAATGTCATTAACACTCGTAATGAGTGGTTGTGCTAATTTAAGCCCTTATAAAACTCCAATTAGCCAAGGAACTATAGTAGATGCTGAGGCAGTAAGCTTGTTACAAAACGGCTTAACTAAAGAACAAGTTAGGCAAATACTGGGGCCACCTTTTGGTACAGATATTTTTTACCCTAATAATTGGGATTTTGTTTTTTATACTAGCGATAAAGCATTTTACCCAAACTTAATTAGACATATACAACTTAGCTTTGATGATGAAAATTATTTAATTGATTGGAAAATACTTGACCATGCTCCAATTGAAGATACTTTTTTATAAATGTATTAAGACACACAGTTATAGAGCTTACAAGCCTAAATGTTTTGTAAGTTTTTTTCTATACGTTTAATAGAAACAGGCAATAGAGTTTTTATTGGTTGTGAAAAAACAGACACCCTTAATTCTTCAATTTGCCAACGAACATCTACTAACTGGCTAGATTTTTCATAAACAGTTATATTGCTTAACTCTGTAAAACTATTTAATAAAGGTGTTATTTTTAAAATATTTAATTGATCTTTATTAGGATTTATATCTATTTTTTCTAATCTTTTTTCTATTGCTTGCAAGTAAACTGGCAAGCGTTTAAACCATTTATCTGGTGTAGTACGGACAAAATCTTTACTAATTAAATTATCTAATTGCAAACAAATATCTGTAGCAGAGGCTAACCAGCGTGGGTTTTTCTTTACTTTTATTTTTTTTGCTACTTGTTGATGATATATAAGGATTATAGTTACTTGTTTAGCAATTGCTTGAGATTGTGTTACCCATTTATCTTTTAGCTCTTGTAGAGCATCTTTATATTGAGTTTGGGTCTTTATTAAATAGGGGTTGGGAACTAAAGAATTTAATGCTCTGGCAATAATTTGTTTGGTTAGGTCTTGGCAAGTTCCATAAGGGGCGTAACATAAGCAAGCTTTTTGTAAAGAAAGTTTGTTAGTTAAATATTTATGCTTATCGGCTAAATTATCAGTTAATAGCTTTAATACCGCTTTAGCATGTTGTGCTTGTGCTAAGCGTCTATCTGCTATTAAGGTTAATTCTATAGTTTGATTAATTATTTGCAAGCTTGGGTATGCTACTATTTGCCCTGATTTTGATTTTATTATTTGCTCTGATTTTAAGTCACCAAAATCCCATTTAGTAATTTTTATATTCTGCTGATTACTTGTTTGCTGTATTTGCTTTTCTACTAAATATTGATAATCTTTTTTTAAGTTATCTAAATCTAGCCCTGTTGCTATTATTTTGCCTTTAGCATCTTCTAACTGATAAAAAGGTAGTAGGTGAGAGGGTAAATTTACGCCTAAAAAGTTGCTTATAGTTAACTTTGTATTTTGTTTATTAGCAATTAATCTATTTAAAACCAATACTAGTTGGTCAATAAAAGATTCTGTTTTATCTGCTGACATCTCTTGCAATGCTAAATCAACATATTGTGGTACAGGTACAAATTGTTTACGTAACTGCTTTGGTAAATGCTTAATATATAAAGCCACTTTTTCTTTAAGTAACCCTGGGGTTAGCCATTGAAAATCTTCTGCATTTATTAAATTTAGAGATGAAATAGGTAGCTTTACCATTAACCCATCTTGCTGTTTACCTGGCTCAAAACAATAGTCAACATCGATTTTCAGGTTGTTTTTAATTTGTAGCTGGTTAGGAAAATCGTATTCTAAACCTGTATTAATACTTTGTTTTAATAGAAAAGATTGTTCTAAAAATAAACTTTTAATTAACTCTGGGGTTGCTTGCTCCGCCTTTTTAACCCATGTTTCAAAAGTAGGTAAGCTATAAATATTATTGGGTATTTTACTATAATAGAAATCATACAATACTTCGTCATCTATTAAAAAATCTGGGCGGCGTAATTTTGCTTCTAGTTGTTTTATTTCTGTAATTAGCTTTTGATTGTGCTTAAAAAATTTAACCCTACTATTCATTTCACCCATAACCAAAGCATGGCGTATAAATATTTTATGTGCATCTTCGCTGTTAATTAACCCGTAATTACAACGGCGTTTATTAACTATTGGTAAGCCATATAAGCTAATAGATTGGTAAGCACTAACTTGCCCTGAGTTTTTTTGCCAATGAGGTTCTGCATAGCTATGCTTTAATAGATGTGATGCTATAGATTCTATCCACCTAACGTCTATAATTGCATTATTTCTGGCGTATAGTTTGGTGGTTTCTATTAATTCTGATGATAGTAACCACTTAGGCTTTTTACTAAACAATACTGAACTAGGGTGGATAAAAAGCTTAGTACCCCTTGCCCCTAAATAACTTTTATCATCATTTCTGGTTGATATATTACCTAGTAAACCTGCCATTAATGAACAATGCATGGCTATAGAATGCATATCAGATAGTCTTTCTATGGTGTATTGCTCATCGCCTCTTTTTTTAATTATTTTTTCATATGAATGTAATTGGGCAACTTTTATACCTGTTCTATTTAAACTTTTTGTTAGCTGTATAAATAAATCATGCCATTCCTTCATTCTTAAATAAGATAAAAAATTAGTTTTACATAACTTTCTTAATTTATTTTGGTTTAAGTCTGCACGTTTTTCTGCATAAAATCTCCATAAATTTAAAAAGAAAATAAAATCAGATCTTTCATCTATAAATTGTTTATGGGCTTTATTAGCGGCTTTTCTATTAGACTCGTTTAGGTCTCTTGGGTCTTGCACACTTAATAATGCGGCAATAATTAATACTTCGGCTAATACGGCATTTTTTTGCCCCGCCATAACCATTTTAGCAACCTTTGGATCTAAGGGTAATTTAGCTAATTGTTTACCTTCAGCAGTTAAACGTTTACTTTTATCTAAGGCTCCTAGCTCTTGTAATTGCCTAAAACCATCATTTAAGGCTTTATTATCTGGAGCTTCTATAAAAGGGAAATTATTAACACTACCTAATTTCATAACATTCATTTGTAAAATAACTGTAGCTAGAGATGTGCGATGTATTTCTGGTGTGGTAAATTCTGCACGCTCATTAAAGTCTTCTTGTTCATATAATCTAATACAAATACCTGCACATACCCTACCGCAACGCCCTGCCCTTTGGTTGGCTGATGCTTGTGAAATTTTTTCAATAGGCAAGCGTTGCACTTTAGAACGTATACTGTAACGGCTAATTCTTACAAAACCTGGGTCTATTACAAACTTAATACCTGGTATGGTTAATGATGTTTCTGCTACATTAGTTGCTAAAATTATCCTTCTTTTAGTAGATTCTTTAAAAACTTTTTTTTGTTCAGCCATAGATAAGCGTGCATATAAAGGCACTATTTCAATATTTTTAATATTATGTTTACGTATTATTTCTGCGGTTTCTTTAATATCTCTTTCGCCAACTAAAAATATTAATACATCACCAAAAGGATCTTCTAATTCTAGTTCATCTAAGGCGTGTAAAATAGCCGTTGTAACATCTTGCTCAAATTCATTTTCAGCATTATCAATATAGCTTGTTAGTGGGTTATAACGAATTTCTACAGGATAAGTTCTGCCACTTACTTCTACTACTGGGGCATTATCAAAATGCTCAGAGAACCTTTTAGTATCAATAGTTGCTGAAGTAATTATTAGTTTTAAATCGGTTCTTTTTATTAGTATTGTCTTTAAAATACCTAATAAAAAATCTATGTTAATAGAGCGTTCATGGGCTTCATCTATTATTATGGTGTCGTATTTAGTTAAGAAAGGATCATTTTGTACTTCTGCTAATAAAATGCCATCGGTCATTATTTTAATTATGCTAGTATTTTGTACTAGGTCATGAAACCTAACTTGGTAACCTACCAATTGCCCTAAAGAAGAACCTAGTTCTTCAGATAAGCGCTCTGCTACACTTCTGGCGGCAAGCCTTCGTGGTTGTGTACAACCAATTCGTCCAAATACCCCTCTACCTGCTTCTAAGCATATTTTAGGTATTTGGGTTGTTTTACCTGAGCCTGTTTCTCCTGCAATTATTACTACTTGGTTATTTTTAATTAATTGTAATAATTGTTTACGCTTTTTGGTGATGGGCAGTTGTTGGTTATAAATTATTTTAGGAACTAGTTTTTTATTTTGGTTAACTTTAAGTACAGAGGCGGTTAATTTACTAAAAAACTGAGGGTTGTCTGTTATTTTTTTTGTTAGTTGTGCTATTTCGATACTATCATTTAGAGCTAGTTGCTTAAATTGGCGGTTTAAATGATGCCTGTCTTTAGCTAAGCTGTTGGCAAGTGCCTGCTTTATTTCTTGAACTGATTTAAACATTTTAAATAAAATATTCCGCTAAATTAGGGTTCTTATTGTAAACTCAAAAATCAACTCTCTATCTGCTAAAGGGTGATTAAAATCTACTAATACATTATCTTCAACAAAATCATGCACTGTGCCTAATACTTCTTGACCTGTGGGGGAGTCAAAACTTACTACACTACCTTTGGCTATTTTCATATCTTCAGCAAAATCAGACTTTTTCATGCTTTGAATATTATCAGGGTCTCTCACACCAAAAGCTTCTGCAGGGCTAAGCTTAAAATTAGCGGTAGTACCTTGTTCTAAACCAATAAATAAATCTTCTAAACTTTTTATAAATTGTCCATCACCAATGGTTAATTTTAACAGTTCATCTGTTTGTGTTTCATCAACAATAGTGCCATCTACTAATGACAATTTAAAAGTAATTTCAATTGTGGAATCTTTGGTTGTTGTTGGTAAAGTTTGTGGTTTATTTTTCATTTAATTATCACTCT
>CAZJWQ010000057.1:0-7928 GCA_964549645.1 uncultured Piscirickettsiaceae bacterium
TATTTACTAAAAATTGCTTTTCCTAATTTACAGAACAAACTTTACACTACCCAATTGCGTCTAGTACACCATGCCGATATTTATAAAATAGAAGGAGAAAGCTATAGAAAAAAACAAGCAGAAAAGTTAAATCAAAATCGGACAAGTTAGTTGACGTTTGATAATCCGGACAGGTCACGTGTTAATTATTAGGACAGATAGTTTACTCGTAACAGTAAGCTTTACTTATATAAGGTTATAAAAGATACTTATCAGTGAGTAATGGGTTTATTGCCTGTGTATTTGTGGTTTGATAAGGTTATGGACACCTCTAAAAACCATAAGTGTGATTTAGGTTTTTAGAGGTGTTATATGCTAATTCTCTATCCGAGGATTAGAGTTATATTATTAACTTCTATTTTTAGGTCTTAAGCGACTTTTAGCAGAATTTATTTTTGATATTTTTAATTGTTGCCCACATACCCAAGAACTTCTTAAGTCATTAAGAGCATCTTTTGACATAGAATTAGGCAAATCAACAGTGCTGTAATTATCATCAATGGATAATTTTTGGATAAACTCGCCATCTAAGTTGGCTTCATTGGCGATACAACCTATAATATTACCAGGCTTTACTCCGTGAGTACGTCCTACTTCAATACGAAACCTTGTCATGCCTTCATTTGGTTCTGAGGTGCGGCGAGAATTGTTTCTGTCGCCACGATTAGAGCGACTTCTATCTATGCCACCTCTGTCATTACTTTTTCTGTTACGATTATCATCAAAACTTTGTTTTCTGATTGGCTTGTCTACTAAGAAAAAAGGATCATCTCCTTGTATAATTTTAGCTAAGGCAGCTGCAATTTCTATTGCTGGGATATTATGTTCAGTCTCAATGCTTTCAATCATTTCTTGAAAAAACTTTAAATCACCACTTTGTACAGAATTAATAATACGGTCTTTAAAACGCATAATTCTATTATCATTAATTTCTTGGGTAGATGGCAGTTCCATTGGAGTTATTTTTTTCTTAGTTGTTGCTTCAATAGAGCGTAATAAACGCCTTTCTCTAGGAGATACAAATAAAATTGCCGTACCGCTACGCCCTGCACGCCCTGTACGACCAATACGGTGGACATAGGATTCATTATCATAAGGGATATCATAATTTATAACGTGGCTAATTCTTTCAACATCTAAACCTCTAGCTACAACATCTGTAGCTATTAATATATCTAATTTACCTTTTTTTAGTTGATTAACAATTCTTTCACGATTGCTTTGTGGGATATCACCATTTAATGCTGATGCTGCGTATCCTCTAGCTTCTAATTTTTCTGCCAATTCTACTGTGGCAGTTTTAGTTCTAACAAAAATTATTATGCCATCAAAAGTTTCAGCTTCTAAAATGCGAGTTAGTGCATCTAATTTATGTAAGCCACTAACTAACCAGTATTTTTGATCAATAGTGGTTGCTGTAGCTGTTTTTTGTTTAATAATTACATCAGTCGGATCATTTAAGTAAGTACTGGCAATGCGACGAATTTCTTTTGGCATAGTTGCAGAAAATAATGCTATTTGACGATTAGATGGGGTATGCTTTAAAATCCATTCAACATCATCTATAAAACCCATGCGTAACATTTCATCAGCTTCATCTAAAACCATAGTTGTTAGGTCTTTAAGGATTAATGTACCCTTATTTATATGATCCATAACTCTACCAGGTGTACCTACAATAACATGTACCCCACGTTTTAAGGCTCTAATTTGCGTGCCATAATCTGTACCCCCATACACAGGTAGTACGTGCATGCCTTTAATATTACGGGCAAATGTTTGAAAAGCTTCGGCAACTTGAATTGCTAGTTCACGAGTGGGGGTTAATACTAAAACTTGTGGGTTTTTTTGTTTTAAGTTGATATTTGATAAAATTGGTAATGCAAAAGCGGCAGTTTTACCTGTGCCTGTTTGTGCCATGCCTAAAATATCCCCACCTTTTAATAATACAGGTATAGCTTGTGCTTGAATAGGGGATGGTGTTTCATAGCCAATTTGTTCTAGAGTTTTTAATAAGGCAGCTTTTAGCCCTAAATCATCAAATTTAATGTCGGTGTTCATGTTTTATCCTTAGTTATTTTTACCCTACTACTCTGATATTAGTATTTGTTTTTCTAGTAGGGTGAGATTTTTGTAAAAACGCAGTGATAAACATAAGGCTATGATAATAAAGCTATAAAATATTTATATAGGCTTTCAAAATAATAACTAAGTAAAATCACTAGTTTACTAGGTAAATTGACCTAGCTAATTATCCTGAATATTTATAAAAGGCATTATTTTGCTTATATAGTTGATATTATATTCTGGATACAATAAAAGAGAGAGGATTATACATTATTTTTTGTTTAAAGTTTAGGGAAATTCTCCAATACTTGTATATTAAAACTAGAGTAATGGTTAAGTTTTGGAAAAATCTAATTCTTTAAGATAATCATTAAAAATATATTGTTTAGTCAATACTGCTTTATGGGCATTAATGCCCATTTGTAATAATTGTTGTTTATTAGCTAATAATTTTGGTAATTGTTGCTCTAATTCAGCATAGCTTGTATATTGTTTTATTCCAGAAAATTGTTTTAATAGTTGAGCTTCTTGTGTAAAGTGAGACACATCTGCTCCTATTACAATTGGAGCTTTTAAAGCTGCTGGCTCAAGCATGTTATGCCCGCCTTTATTTACAAAAGATCCCCCCATAATAACTAATTTAGCCTGTGAAAATAAAGGTATTAATTTACCAATAACATCAAATAAATATATTTTAGTGGTAGCAGTAATGTTTTGATTTAAGCTATAAATGGCTAAATTATCTTTATAGTTTGCTAAATCAGCTATAATTTTTTTACTGCGTTTTGGATGCCTTGGTACTATAATTAATAGCTCTTTACGCTTTAATTTATACCAAATTTTTGCAATAGCTAATTCTTCGCCGGCATGGCTTGATGCTAGTAATACAAATTGGCGTGTAATGGTGTGTGGCTTATAATTAATATTTGTAAGCCCTGAGTATTTTAAATTGCCTAAAACTTTAATTTTTTCAGCATTAACTCCTAAATATTTAAAATTATTAGCCTCTTTGGTGCTGCTTGCTAAAACTTTAGTTACTTTTTGTAATGTTTTTATATAGGTTTTTTTTAACCATTTTGGAGCTCGTAGAGTTTTTTTAGATAATCGAGCATTCAATATAGTAATGGGAATGTTGTGTTGATAACACTGCTGAAATAAGTTTGCCCATATTTCAGTTTCTACCACCCACAGTTGACTGGGTTTATGTGTGTTTATAAAATTTTTAATAAATATAGGGATATCGTACGGGCAATATTGATGATTAACTGCTAAGTTTTTAAATAATTTATTAGCTAGTTTTTTGCCAGTTATAGTATTGGTTGTTATAAGTATTGGCTGTCGTTTAGCAATGTGTTTTATTAATCGCTCTACAGACTTTACTTCGCCTACTGATGCACAATGTATCCATATAGGATTTGTGATAAATATAGAATTATAATTTATGCCTAAACGTTGAGTGATAAATTTTAATTTACCCGTTTTTTGTTGTTTAATTGTAAAAATTAAGTAAACAGTAACCACAGGTAATAGTAAACGAATTAAAAGTTGGTAAACCCACATTTAGTTAAATATAGGTATTACTGCGATAAGTTTTTTTCTATAAATTGTGTAAACATTTTAATGTCAGTTATTTGAATAGTTTCAATAACAGCTAAATTGTCTAATTTATAAATAGTAACCATTTCACCTCTATCCTGCCAATTTAGGGTAAGATCACCTTCTTTATCTAAGGCTATAGAATAAGGTAAGTCTCTCATTCTTGGTATGGCAAAAAACCTTGCTATAAGACCAGGCATACGGCTAATGTCTGCTGCATATATTGCATTTCTTGACGCTAACCAATTATCATTAATGTTTAAATCTAAAAAAGTAGCTTGTAATAAATCTGAACCATCCATTGAAGATGCAAAAAACACCCACTTTGTGCTGTTGTCTAATTGAATTTCTTTATCATGTTGGGTTGTAAAAGTACTGGCAGTAAAGTTTTGTGCAAAAGCACCAGTGCTAAATGCTAGTATTAGTATAGCAAAGGCAGAATAAACGGTTTTCATTATAAATAATCTCTTTATTAAATTAAATAGGGGTGATTACATCTTTTAGCAATTATTTAAAAAACTACTAAAATAGTGATGCTTAATATAACATAAATTCCTTAATCCAAAGTAGAATAGTTGGGTATAAATTCCTATCTTTGGACTAGGGAAGCTCTAGTTTTTTTCAGCAATTTGCTGTATTGATACATAATCAGTTTTACCTGTACCTAAAACAGGTATATCTTCTACTAAAATAATTATTTTTGGAATCATTAGTTCAGAAACTCCAAACTTTTTTGCCGCTTCCATAACCATTTTACGGCTTAAATGCTGGTCATTGGTTACTAAAATAAGTTTTTCACCTTTTTGTTCATCTGCAACCGCTACTATTACATGGTGTCCTGCTGAGCTAGATTTATTGATGTAATCTTCTACCGCAGTTAAAGAGACCATTTCTCCAGCAATTTTAGCAAAACGTTTTACTCTACCTTTGATTATTACAAAACCTTCATCATCAACATCAACTATGTCTCCAGTATCGTACCAGCCATCTTCTGGCGGCTGTAAAATTCCTGGTTTATTTGGCATTAAATACCCCAGCATAATATTAGGGCCTTTTAGAAATAAACGCCCACCTTCGTTAATACCTTTTACGGGTTCTATTCTATATTCCATAGCAGGTAAAAATTGCCCAACTGTATCTAATTTGTATTTTTGTGGGGTATTTACTGAAACAACAGGGGCGGTTTCAGTAATGCCGTAACCTTCAAAAATTGGAGTATTAAATTTTTCTGCATATAGTTTTCTGGTCTCTGGGCGTAATTTTTCAGCCCCCGCAACTAGAGCCTTTATACTATAAAAATCATAAGGATCTGCTTTTTTGGCATAACCGTTAAAGAAAGTATCAGTACCAAAAAATAATTTGGCATTTAATTGATAAATTATTTCAGGGATAATTCCATAATGTAACGGAGACGGGTAGGTAAATACTTTTGCTCCTGTTAATATAGGCCATAAAGTACCTGCTGTTAGTCCAAAAGAATGAAACCCTGGTAGGGCATTAACTACTTGTTCACCAGGTAATAACGTTAACATTGCTGATATTTGTACTATATTGCTATTAATATTTTTATGAGAGAGTGTTACTCCTTTTGGCTCACCCTCTGTGCCTGATGTAAATAAAACAACTGCTTCCTCTTCTTCATTGCTTGCATAGCCTGCCATAGAGCTAGGTCTTGTTATTAATACTTGTAATTTGTCGGCTAAGGTAATGCTGGCTCTTATATCTTCTAGATAAATAAATTTAAGCCCTTCTGCCGATAAAGAATCTACGCTTGGCTGTAAATTTAATACTTTTATAAATTTATGGGATGTAATAATAGTTTTCAATTCGGCTGTTTTGCAAGCCGATAGCAAAGGTCCTAAACCTGCAGTAAAGTTTAGCATTGCTGGCACATGGTTAAATGCTTGTAGTGAAAAAAATGTAAGTGGCATACCTGAAACGTTTGGTAGTAAAACCCCTACTCTTTTTTCATCACCTAAGATATTATGTAATTTTTTACCAAGCACATAAGATCCCTGTAACATTTTTTTTAGACTTAGTTCAACATTATTAATGTCATTTATACAAATAGCCTTAGCATCATATTTTTTATTTGCATTAACTAAAGATTTAAATAAGGAGCAAGCTGGAACGTTGGCATAGTACTTGGCATCGCGTAAAATGTTATAAACACGATTTTTAAAAAATTGATGTTTTCTTTTGCCGCGTAAATCTTTAGGTACTGTTATTTTTTGCGCAGGCATTATTGTTAAAGTAATTTTTGGAAAAAGTTTTCTTTTAGTAAAGGCATAACTAAGACCATCTAAATATGAAAACATTGATTGTGCTGAACCATCTATATAAATTGGCAAAATGCTAGCATTAGCTTTAATTGCTATTAAACCTGTGCCTTTATATATTTTCATCAAATCACCTGTAGTGGTAATTCTACCTTCTGGAAAAACCATACAGTGAGAGCCATTTTTTAGCTCTTTAATAACTTTTTTAATAGAATGGGGGCTTTGAAATTCAACTTTAAAATAGTCAACAAAACTTAGTAAGAAACGACCATACCATTTTTTGGTGTGAGCCTCTGCTACCATAAAAGAAGTTTTACCTGGCAATAGGCTAGCTATTAATACCCCATCTAATAAGGAGGCATGGTTCGCTATAATTAACATAGGCTCGCCAGATTTATCTAACTCATGGTAATGCTCTAAACCTTTTATTTTAGCTCTAAAAAATAATTTTAATAAAAAACTAACAAATGCTTTCATTTTTGTCTCCTTTTTAAGATTTGACTATAGCGATAAAACCAAATAAACATTAATAAATTAATTATAGAAATAAGAAATAAAATATCTACTAAGTTTTTATCTATTGAGTACAACAGCATTATTAATATTGCTGATAAAACCATGTACATAGAGTTAATAATATTGTTAACTGCCACTATTCTGGAACGTGAACCCTGTGGTGTTTGTTTTTGTAATAATGTATAGAGAGGCACTGTGTACATCCCGCCTAAAATAGCAATGGTTCCTAATAATAGTAACACAATCATTGGTATTGGGGCAAAAAAGAAATCCTTTAGTAGTAGAGGTTCTTGTGTGTGTTCAATAAAGCCAATGGCTAAGTTAGATAACCACATAGCAACAGAAATAGCTAATAATAAAAAGGCTAACCAACGTACATCACTAATATCTTTAATGGTTATTTTCAATAAATTAACAATTAAAGCCCCTACAGCGATACCTATTGAAAAAGTTGCTAAAAACAGTAAGACTACTTTTTCATCTGCAAAGATTAATTCTTTAACAATAAGAGGCACTTGGCTTAAATAAGTTGCTCCTAAAAACCAAAACCATGCTATCGCAAATACTGCAAAAAAAGCTTGTGGATATTGCCGGCTAAATTTAATTTCTTGCCAGCTGATTTTTACAAAGTTAATAGATAATTTAAGCTTAACTTTTGGCTCGACGGATGTAGGAACAAACAAGCTAGCTATATAGCCAATTATTGCCAAAAAAATAATTAACCCCCCTAGCCAAATGGTTTTATCCATAATAGCAAAAGCACCACCAACTAAGGTTCCTAATAAAATAGCTACAAAAGTAGAGCCACTAAACCAACCATTGCCTTTAAGTAGTTCATTCTCTGCTAAATGTTCTGGTAAAACTGAATACTTTATGGGCCCAAAAAAAGTTGATTGCAAGCCTAAAAAAAATAATATTGTAAATAAAAAAATTACATTTTCGGTCATCAAAGCAACAGTAGCCGCTAGCATTATTAATATTTCGGCTAACTTTATTTTTTTTACTAACCAAGTTTTATTATAGCTATCAGCTATTTTACCAGCAAAAGCTGAAAATAAGAAAAAGGGCAGGATAAAAATAGCTGCTGCTAAAGTAATTAACATAGCTATATCTGCCACAGAACTTGCTAGCTCAAAAGTAATTAACATTACTAGAGCATTTCTAAATGTATTATCGTTAAAAGCACCTAAAAACTGCACTAAAAATAATGGTAAAAAACGCTTTGAAAAAAACATAATTATTAATTGCTCTTTGAGAAACCTTTGCACGAGGTTATGTGTATGCATAAGTGCTTTTACCCTAATGCACTATTTTTAAAAAAAATTAGGGTTTTACTTTTGCTTCTTTATGACGTTTATTAATTGCATCCCAATCAATATTATTACATTCTTGACACTCCTCTTCAAATATTTTTAACTTTACTAATAATGT
>CAZJWQ010000058.1:0-7838 GCA_964549645.1 uncultured Piscirickettsiaceae bacterium
AGTATATATATATTATTTATATATACTTATTACTGTTATTAGTGGTTAATATTTTTGTTAGTAATTATATTTTTGTTAATAAAATTAATGACTTAAATTGTTATTAAATACTAATAAAACTATAGTTAATAACAATGTATTACATATTATTAATTTGTGGATAAATAAATAACTATACTTTAAGTTAAATTTTATCCACACTTATTAACAGTTTATACTTTACTTTAGGATACACTGAATAACTGCGATTAGAATTTTACTGAGAAAAAACTTGACGTGCATTTTAGCCAGTAAAAAATAATTGGCGGTTGTTCAGTGCATCCTTTACTTAATAAAATTTAAGATTCTTTTGTTAGTTCACCAGATTGATACATTACATCTAACCAAGAATCACGTAATTTAGTTAGTATTTCAATAGCATTATCTAAATAAAAAATATCTTTTTCAAATACTGCTTCTTGAATAGATTTATCAGCATAATTATATAATTCTTCTAAATCATAAGATATTGGTGTATCTTCAGAAAAAGCCAGTCTATCACGTAAGGCATCTAAAATTGTAGTCATCCTACCTAAATGAAAACCTTTTTCTGTTAAAGAATTAGATTTATGACAAATTTTTGCTAAATTACCTTTATCTACAATACCTTGTAATAGTAATAAAATAGTTTTACGTGGATTTTCTTCTACATTATTATCTTGATTTACTTTGTAATTTTGAATAAGAGGGGCTTTTTTATCATCTTTTATTATTTGCTTATAACTCATAATTATTCCTTATTTTTTATTTAAAATTAATTAAGCATTATCTATGCCAAAAAATAAGTCAAAAAAATGTCTATAGTAAAAATAAGGTTAAGTAAATTTTTTTATTCATATCGGTGTTTGTCAAGATAGTTGTCCCTTTTTTTGATATTTAAGCGGCTATTTTTACCATATTATTATCTTCATGATCTGGATTTGCAAAAAATTATAAATCGGCTTCTAATCACTTTGAAAAAGCAATAAAAGAGATTGATAGGTCTATTGCTACATGGACTAAAATTTATTTGTTTTTTTCTGGTTATGGTTGTTATTTTATATCTTTTATTTTTGAAAATAGTATTACTAGCGAAGAGAAAAAAGACAGTGAAGGTAAAAGACTACCACCGCTAACTAACCTTGGTATGGGTTATGTTTTTGAAGAACTTATCAGAAAGTTCAATGAAGATAACAATGAAGAAGCTGGCGAACATTTCACACCTAGAGAAGTGATAGAGTTGATGACACATATCATTTTTGACCCAATTAAAGACAAACTACCGCCAGTTATGACCATATATGACCCCGCTTGTGGCAGTGGAGTGCTCACAGAATCACAAAATTTAATCAAAGATAAAGACGGAGAAATTAAAGCCGATGGTGATGTGTCGGAATAGTGTTGCAACTAGTGCCCTATAAGAAATCCCTAAGCATTTTCATAGCTTCTTTTAACTCGGCTTCTATTTTTTTACGACTAACATAATCATATTGTTCTAAAACATTGTGCCAACTTTGATTTTGTATGATTTTTTTTATCCAAACTGCTTGTATCTCTGCAGGTAAGCTCTCTATTTTGCGGGGGTTTGCCAAGCTCCATTGCTGTAAATCATAAACAATAGCTTCAAATGGCTGGGTGCTTAAGTATCCCTTAAATAAGTTTATAGGTAAATTTATATCTTTAAATAAATACAATTTAAGTAAACTTATGACAATTTTGCTATCTAACTGCTTAAAAGATGACTGTAATAAATAAGCAAATATGCCTGAGTATTTAATAAGGTTTAAATGGATATGTTTAGTTGATTTTTTATTTAAGCCGTACAACATCACTAAAGAACAAGTACCACTAGATTTATCCTTTTTTACCCCTAAATAAGCAGGGGTAAAGCGTTGTTTAGCCCAAAAATTAATTAATTGTGCGCTAACCCCAAAAGATACCGAGATATAAGCTGTATTTTTAATTGATTCTACAAACCTTTGTACTAAATTTGAGCCTATTGAACAACCTTGCAAATCAGCATGCACCGCTATTCTGTTTATTCGATAACTAGTTTGTTTTAACCATTTTTTTTGGTTAGTTTGTGTAAATAATAATTGCGGCACCAAGTGCCCTTGATAACGTTTATTAACTAAAGATTTTCGGGTTAAATCAACTAGCCCGCCTTCCTTAAAAGCTAATAACACTGCTGCTACATGTCCATTTTTACCTATATTGTTACCCACAGCTAGCCAAATAACTACATTAGGGTCTTCTAACATTTGCATTAAATTATTAGGGCTGGTTTGATAATGGGCATTAACTAATAATGTAAAAACCTCTGCTACTAATTTTGGTTGTTTAATTAATTGTTCTATTTTAATCTGTGTATATTTTAAGTTAGTAATATCTACATTAACTAACGGCTGTTGTTTAGTTGATAATAATAAGCTGTTATTGATAGCTACTTCTAAAGGGTCATTTTCATTCCAACGAATAGGTTGTTTGAGGGTTAGTTTTTTCCAATTTGGAGTTAATAAGTTAAGCTCTTTAGTAAAACGTAACTTAAAAGCCATACCTGAACCTTCATAACCTGCATTGGTTGAAGAAAATACAATACGCTTATATTTTTTAATTAGTTTAACTAGTAACACTAAACTAAGATGTGCCGCTTCATCTACAAATAACACACCGACTTGTTTAGTATTATTTATTAAATCATCTACAGCATAAAATTGTATTTTGTAATATTTTTTTTGCCCATTAGTGTTGTTTACTTTGCTAAATACCCACTCATTGCCTATATTTTTTTCAAATTTAAAATTATTATTTGAGTCTTGGGCATATTCAATCGCTTTGTCCACAATCTGTTTAGTTTGCTTAAAATTTGCCGCGGTTATAGCAACATGATGTTTAGATTGCTTAAATAATTCAATAGCGGCAAACCCTAAAGCAGAAGATTTACCACGCCCCCTATCGGCATTTAATAATAAAGGGCGGTCTCTATGACCACAGGTAACAGACTTTACCGCCTCAACAACAACTAACTGTCCTTTAGTAGGAGTTAAACCTGTAGGAGTTAAGATTGATAATTTATTGAAAATGTTATTTTTATAATTTAAGTTTATAGTTGGTAAAGGTTTGTCTTGTTGGATAATAATGGCATGTTGGTTTAACTTATGTTCAAAAAACACCCTAAAACCATTTAAACCATCTTCTAAACCTAATGGATAACTTAGATATTTTTGCATTGCAGGGTTAGGGCTATTTAACCAGTTATCTTGCAAGCTTAGCACACAAAGCCCGCCTGCTTTAATCATGCCAGTTGATTGTGCTAAACTATTGGGGTTTATTCCCTGCTCTGAATTATAAATTACTAAGTCGACTTCTTGCCCTAGCAAGCTACTTAAACTATTAATAGTTATTGGCTGCAAATATTTTGCGGGTAAAAAACTATTGACATTTACTATTTCAATAGCTTTAAAATTAGCATTATTTGCATAAAAAGTTTGTAATATTAACTGTTGCCACTGTTGTCGCCAATTATCATCTCCTTGAACTAATAATAGTTCTCGGTGTCTATTATTAGTTAATTTTAATAGTAATTGGTTAAGCCATTGCTGTTGTTTGCTTAAAATATTTATAGCCACTGCGTTAAAGGTTTAGGTTTGCCTAAAAAATAACCTTGCCCATATGTTATTCTTATTTTAGTTAGGGCGATTAAATCTTCTTCGGTTTCAACATGCTCAGCAATAGTTTCTTGGTTACGTAAAGCACATACTTCTTGAATATAACGAATTACAGCTTGATCAGATGGATCTTTATGCATACCCTTAATAAAACTACCATCAATTTTTACCTTATTAAAAGGTAATTTTTTAAGATATTCAAATGAAGACATTCCCGTACCAAAATCATCAAGAGCTAAACCTACATTTAAACCTTGTAAATATGTTATAAATTCTTTAGCTTGGTTAAAACTACCAACCGCAGAAGTTTCTGTTATTTCTAAATTAAGTTTATGCCAAGGAAAATCAAAATAATTAACGGCTCGTTTAAAAGATTGCTGATACTCTGCATTATTAAAAGTTGAGCCAGCTACATTTATATGCACGGTACCTAACTGCTCTAAATGCTTAGTTTGAGAAATTACTGTCTCTAGATAATCCCACAAAACATATATATCTACATCCACCATCAGTTGAAACCTTTCTGCTATAGGCAAAAATTGATCTGGTGGCACAAAATCACCTTGCGAACCCCACATTCTAATTAAAATTTCATAACTAAACTGAGTGTTTTTGTTTTGTAAAGGCACTATTGCTTGGGCAAACAGCTCAAATTTTGCACTACCTTTTTTTAAAGACTCTTTTATATCTTTAAATATTTTTATTTCATGGTTATAAGCTTCTGTATCATTATCTTGTTCAGAAAAAATAACTAACTTACCTAAACCACTAGATTTAGCTTTATAAAATGTAGTATTTAAAGCTTTGATTAATTGATTAAAAGAGCATTGCTGTGGTTTAAATAAAACTAACCCTGCGCTAAGAGAAACAGAATATGCTTCTCCTTTCCAAGAAAAACGAAAATCAACCATGTTGGTTATCATTTTTTGTAAATATTGGATAATATTTTTTTCAGTCACTTCTGTAAATAATAAATAAAAATCATCCCCGCCTACTCTAGCTATAATAGCATTATCAGGTAATTTGCTATTAATATCAACGGCTATCATTTTTAATAAATAATCACCAGCCATATAACCAGCAGTGTTATTAACAATATCAAGCTTATCAATATCTAACAAAACTAAGGCATTTAAATTAATTTTATCCTGCTTCAATATATATTTTATTTTATTTTCTATAAAAAAACGATTATAAGCACCTGTTAAATGATCATGTTCAGAATCATATTTCAACTTAGTAGTTGCGGTTTTTATAGTTTTGAGCATGGTATTGTAGCCTGCAAATAACTCACCAACTTCATTTTTAGAACTAGTTACTACCTTGTTAAATACAGATTTGTCTATATCATTGCCTGCCATAGCTTTAACTAAGGTAGCAAAGGGCTTAGTATAATACTTACTTAATCTTAAACTAATTAATAAAGCAAATAATATAGTAATTAAGAAGATCAGCGCTAACTTAATCATATCTGTTTTCTTATGCAGTAATTCTTCCTGTAGGTCGATACTAATTATTGAATAACCAAAAATATAGTCATTAGAAATAATTGGTTTTTTTAAATGTAAAGTATTATCAAAAAATAGCGGCTCATTAACAGGTAAAGTAACATCAAGTTGTGGTGAGTTTTTATATACAAAAATTGACTGTAAATCTTTATTTACTATTTTCAATCCCTTAATATCTTGAAAGCCTGCAATACGAGAACTTAAATCAGCAAAATTATCAGCAGTTGGAGACAATAGAATCTGCAAAAAATCTTTATTAAGAGATTCTGTTAAAGAAATTATTTGATTATTAGCAAAATCTTCTTTGTCTTGTTTATGGTGAGAAAATACAAAAAACAGTGTAAATCCTTCTATAAAAATAACCATTAAAACTATAACACTAACTAATTGAGTTCTCAGTCGTAACTTATGCCACATATGCCAACAACCTTAAGGTACTTGCAACTTAGTTACGGGTAAATAAAGATCATTACCCCACTCAAACCACGAGGCATCATAATTAGACACATTGTAACCTAATTCTCTTAATACAAAATAAACAACCGAAGATGCCATACCGGTAGAGCAGTAAACAGTTATTTTTTTATCTTTAGATAAATTAGCATAAAGACTCTTTAACTCATTTAAAGGTTTAAAATAATTAATACTATCTTCTAAGATAAAATTACTACTAGCTGGTATATTAATAGCTGTTGGAATATGTCCATAACGCTGGCTAATAGACTTTAAACCTTGATACCTGTAAGTAGCACGAGCATCAATAATAATATGATTTGGGTTTTGGGTAGCTACCTGCATACTAAATTGGGTTGCTAACAGATTATGATTAATGGTAGCTACATATTTACTAGGCTTAGGCTTAATTGCTGTATAACTTATAGCTAATTTTTTGTTTTGCCAAGTATCAAAGCTTGCATTTAACATTTTTACATCATTAAAACCATAAACTTCCAATACCCAAAATAAACGAGATGTTGCAATTAAATTACTATCACCATAAATAACAATAGCAGAATCAACATCAATACCTAAACTTCTTATAATAGCTTGCATCTGCTGTGGGTTAATAATTCTATTGATGTCTTTTTTATCAAATGTTTTGCTAACAGGAAAGTTTAATGCTCCCTTTATATGCCCTTGTTTAAACACGCTTGCTTCACGAGCGTCTAACACAGTATAATGGTCTAATAATTTACTCAACGGCTCCGCTTCGATGCGCAATTCAGTTGCTTGAGTTGCACTAGTAAAGATTAATAAAAGAAAAATCAAGTATCGCATTATTTTTATACTTCCCTACTTTAAAGAATATACAATTTAATATATATTAACATTTATAAAAAAGATACTTTTAATTTAACTAAAATGAAAAGAAAATAATATGCCATTACTAGATAGCTTTACCGTTGACCATACTATTATGAACGCACCTGCGGTACGTATTGCTAAAACCATGCAAACCCCTTGTGGAGACACTATCACCGTATTTGATTTACGCTTTAATAAACCAAATAAGGCTTTAATGGGTGGGCGTGGTATTCACACCCTAGAACATTTATTAGCAGGTTTAATTCGTAAACACTTAAACGGCAATGGTGTGGAAATTATTGATGTATCACCAATGGGCTGCCGTACAGGTTATTACATGAGCTTACTGGGCTCACCTGCTGAACAGCAAGTGGCAAATGCATGGATGAAGTCTATGCATGATGTATTAAAAGTACAACGCTTAGCAGATATCCCAGAACTTAATGAATACCAATGTGGTACTTATACCATGCATTCATTAAAAGAAACCCACGCTATTGCTACAGAAGTAATTGCTAAAGGTATTGGCATTAACAAAAATGAAGATCTTAAATTATCTGATGAAATCCTTATTAAACTTGGTAATAAAATATAATGAAAATAGCCATTATAGGGGCAATGGAAGAAGAGGTTGCATTATTAAAAAACACTATCAACAACCTAACCACTGAGCAACACGGTGGTTTTCAATATTATCTAGGGCAAATTGAAAATCATAATATAATTTTGCTAAAATCTGGTATTGGTAAAGTAAATGCGGCAATTGGCACAGCATTATTGTTAAAATTGTATCAACCAGACTATGTTATTAATACAGGTTCCGCAGGTGGGTTTCATGCCGATTTAAACGTGGGTGATATTATTATTAGTGAAGCAGTGTGCCATCATGACGTTGACCTAACCCCATTTAACTATGAACTGGGGCAAGTGCCAGGTATGCCAACTAAGTTTATGGCTGATAAATATCTTGTAGAGATAGCCAAACAAAGTATTGAAGAACTTAATGAAGTTAAATACATGTATGGTCTAATCGCAACTGGTGATAGATTTATGTATAAACCAGCAGACGTACAAACAACCCAAGCAAACTTCCCTGAAATGATAGCTTGTGAAATGGAAGCTGCCGCCATCGCTCAAACCTGCCACGCCTTTATAACGCCCTTTATTATTATTAGATCATTATCAGATATAGCAGGCAAAGACAATGCCAGTAGCTTTGAAAAATATCTAGACCAAGCGGCTACTCATTCTGCAAAACTTATACTGGTAATGTTGAAAAAAATTAAAAAGTAAGCAAAATTTAAAGACCTTCGGTAGCTAATTGGCAATTAGGGTAATA
>CAZJWQ010000059.1:0-7763 GCA_964549645.1 uncultured Piscirickettsiaceae bacterium
TTTTTGAGTGGTTGAAATGATGAAATCTTGGGCGGATTATTTAGATAGTTTAAAGTAGTATGCTTATGATATAATAAAGCCATTAAAAAGAAATAAGTAATATAATGAAAGTGATTAAATGGTAACCAAAAGCGTTAAAGCAACTTAAAAAGTTTAAAGATGCTTTGGTTATTGGTCGTATTTTAAAGGCTGTTGATAGTTTGAAAAACTCTGCTAATACTGCTGATGTTAAGGCATTAAAAAATCATAGTTATCAGTATCGTTTGCGAGTTGGTAATTATAGGGTGATGTTTAATGTAGATGAGATGGTTGAAATTATCCTAGTCGAAGAGGTGAAAAAACGAGATGAACGCACATATTGATTATCAAATTATAGAGCAGGGTGGAAAGCCTGCTTTTGCTGTATTGCCTTATGATGAATTTATGTCATTAATTAATGGAAATACTGCCGTTGTAGAGGGTGGGTTAATACCGCATGATATAGTTGAGCGAAATGCTTTAAATGGTGTGCCATTGATTAAGTGTTGGCGTGAGTATTTAGGTCTTACGCAAACGGAATTGGCTGATAAAGCAGGTATGCCACAATCTTCTGTTGCTAGAATAGAAGCAGGCACGAATGTTAAGGTTAGAAAAACTACTCTTGAGGTTTTGGCAAATGCTATGAATTTGAGAGTAGAGCAGTTGGAAGAATAAGCGTGCCTTGTCTAGTCTTTAAAGTTAACCCTAATCCCCAGATAGAGAATTGGCATCTAGCACCAGTCCTTATTCGCTAGGCATTCACAAAAAATGCCCGCTTAACCGATGGGTGAAGCTAAGATTTTTTGTAAACGCCTAGCAAACAAGGGCTAGAGCTATAATATCCAATCTCTATCTGGGGATTAGGGGTTAAGGCATAAATAAATGGGGTTGAATAAATGGGGTTGATCCCTCTCACTAATGAAGAAGTGAAACTATAAACTTACCAATTTATATCAGAGCTACACGCTTTAGAAATTTGAGCTAGTTTTTGTTGATGTCTAATTATTTCATCATCACTAGCCATTATTATTTTCAATGGGTTTCTATTGGTATTTATGGTTTGAGAGCTAGTTTCTGCTGTAGCATCTTTATCGTTAACAAATAAATTTGTCTGCCCGCCTGTCATCAATAAATATACATCAGCTAATATTTCAGAGTCTAACAAAGCTCCGTGTAAAGCACGATTAGAATTATCTATCCCCAAACGTTTACATAAGGCATCTAATGAATTTCTTTGCCCAGGGTACATCTTTCTTGCCATTTTTAAACTATCAGTTATTTTGCAATGGTCTTCAATTTTGCCCCACTTATTGGGTTTTAAAAGTGATAATTCATGGTTGATAAAACCAACATCAAATGGAGCATTATGAATAATTAACTCAGCCCCTTTTACAAACTCCATAAAGCCATCAATAATTTTTGCAATAACTGGTTTATCTGCTAAAAACTTATCGGTAATACCATGCACCGCAATAGCTTCTGCTGGCACTTCCCTTTCTGGTTGAATGTATTGATGGTAATTATTATTGGTTAATTTTCTAGCTACTAACTCGACTGCACCTATTTCAATAATTTTATCGCCATTTTTAGCCTCAAAGCCTGTGGTTTCTGTATCTAATAATATTTGTCGCATTTATGTCTAACTTTCTTATAAAATATAGCCTATTGTAATTTATATTGAGAAAATAAAAAATGAGAATTAAAAAAGGCAGTGAAGTAACTTTTCATTATGAACTAAGAGATGAGGTAGATAAAGTTATAGATTCCACTTTTAATGCAGAACCAGTGCATTATATTCATGGCGAAGGCGACATAATTGCAGGTTTAGAAAGTTTTTTAGAAGGCGAAGAACCAGGTTTTACAGCTAAATTAACCATAGAGCCTGAGCATGGTTATGGGGTAAAAAGAGATGATCTAATAGTTTTTGCAGGCCCTGAAAATTTTGACGATCATGTAGAAATTAAAATAGGTTCAATTGTTGAAACACAAGATCCTAATGGAGATACTATTGAATTTAGAATAACAGAAATAAATGAAAATAAAGTTTATCTAGATGGAAATCACCCGTTAGCAGATAAAACTTTATTTTATAAAGTTGAAATTATTGAAGTTGCATAGTTATCTGATTTATAAACTTTTTTTACAAAAGTACCAATCTATACACTCATAACCTTCGTCCATACGGCTCTGGGCAGTTTTGGCATCTTGTGGCGGTGGCACTATTACTTTGTCACCTACTTGCCAGCCTTCTGGGGTTGCAACCTGATGTTCATCTGATGTTTTTAAGGCTTTAATTATACGTAAAAACTCAGGGATTGAGCGTCCATTAGTCATAGGGTAGTACACCATTGCACGTAAAATGCCCTTTGGGTCAATAATAAATGTTGCACGTACTGCAGACGTGTCCGCAGCTCCTGGATGAATCATTCCGTAAGACTTAGCTACAGACATAGATAAATCTTCAATAATTGGGAATTTAATATCTACATTAAATTTATCTTTTATATTGCGAACCCAAGCAACATGGCTGAAAAGGCTATCAATTGATAAACCAAGTAAGTCTGCACCTATATCTAAAAACTCCTCATGATGCTTTGCAAAAGCAATAAATTCAGTGGTACAAACAGGGGTAAAATCAGCTGGGTGAGAAAATAAAACTAACCATCTACCTTTATAATCAGCTAATTTTTTTACACCATGAGTAGTATTAGCTGCAAAGTTTGGTGCAGGCTTATTTAGTTGCGGAAATGTCATTGTTACTTCTGTACTATTATCCATTTTAGTTACCTTTAATTTATGCCTGTTTTAGAAAAAATTGTTTTATAAACAGGGTTAAGAGTAGTTTACTGTTATAAGCAGTATAAGTATAATTGATTGTTTCTAAGTTATCGATTGATAGTTTTAATAAACTAATTGCTATTTTGGGATAAGGCAATAGTTAGCTTAATTATTTTTTTAATAATCTGCTGTTTGGTGGTGGTTTTTCGCCATACTAAGCCAATGTTACGTTGTGGGGCAGGTTTTTTAAATGGTATATAGCAAATATTAGTATCAGTTTCTTGGATAGCTATATTAGGCATAAATGTAATGCCAGTACCTGCCTTAACCATTTGTCTTAGCATTTCTAAGCCTGTAGCGCGTACATCTTGTTGTTCTTTTGCTCCTACTTGTTGGCATACTTGCAGAGCTTGCCCACGTAAGCAATGCCCTTCATCTAACAATAATAATGGAATATTGTGTAAATCAGATAATTTAATATACTTTTTACTGGCTAATGCATTATCTGGTGATACGGCTAGTTTAAACTCGTCATAAAAAATATGCTGGCTGCTTAAGCTATCATCATTAATAGGTAAAGCCAAAAATACAGCATCTATAATGCCATCTTTTAGTTGTTGCAATAATTTGGTAGTTTTTTCTTCAATTAATATTAACTTAATATTGGGTAAATCATTTTTAATAGGCATAACTAAATTAGGAAATATATAAGTTGATAGGGTAGGGAAAGCTCCTAAACGAAAGTCACCTATAAAAGGATCTTTAGCTAAGTTAGCTATAGATTTTATACGTTCAACTTTTTCTAAAATCATCTTGGCTTCAATAATAATTTGCTTACCAATATCTGTAGTAGAAACCTTTTTATTAGTTCGCTCAAATATTGTAATACCAAGCTTGTTTTCTAGCTTTTTTACTTGTATGCTTAGAGTAGGTTGGCTAATACAACACTGGTTGGCAGCTTTTACAAAACTGTTTAGCTCTGATATGGCAACAAGGTATTTTAAATCTTTTATATTCATATATGGACTTTAGCCTTTAATTGTGTGAAAGTCTATTAAATCGAGGGCTTATTAAATGGTAAAAAATATAATGTATATCGTAATTGGTTTTGTTCTGTTAAATGGTTTTATGTATTTCAGCCAACCTTCTATGACTTTTTTTCCATCTACATATAAAGCTCAATCACCGATAGATTGGGGTTTAAATTATGAAGATGTTGCTTTTGAAACAGCAGATAATATTAGTTTGCATGGTTGGTATATTCCTTATGAAGGAGCGGAGCAAACTATATTATTTTTTCATGGCAATGCTGGTAATATTTCTCATAGAAGAAGTTCAATAGAAATATTTAACCGTTTAGGCTTAAATGTTTTTATTATAAATTATAGAGGTTATGGCAAAAGTGAAGGTAATCCTAGTGAGGAAGGGCTTTATAAAGATGCTAGCGCTAGTTGGAATTATTTAGTTTATGAGCGTAAAATTAACCCACAAAACATTATTATATTTGGCCGTTCATTAGGTGGAGTAGTAGCTACAGAGCTAGCATCAAGGGTGCAGCCTAGGGCGTTAATTATTGAATCTACATTTAGTTCTGCAAGGGATGTTGCTAATGCAGTTTTTCCTATATTATCTCGCATAGTAATTTTACGCTTTAATTTTGATACTTATAATAATATTAAACAAGTAAACTCACCAGTATTAGTGTTACATAGCCCAGATGATGAAATAGTGCCATTTAATTTAGGTAAAAAAGTATTTGCAGCAGCTAATGAACCAAAAACTTTTGTGCAGTTAAGAGGTAGCCATAATGGTGGTTTTTTAGCAAGCCAGCCTGATTATGAAATAGCTTTAGAAAAATTTATTTTAAGCTTATAATTCTAAGTCTAACTCATATCTTGCGGGTCAACATCTATTGACCACCTTAGTTTGTTAACTAATGGATGGGCGTAAATTTGGCTTTCTATTGTACCTAGCCAGTTGTGTAAACTACCACGGTTATTGGCTTGTAATAATAGTTGGTAACGAAACCTAGCTTCTTTGCGGAGCATTGGGGCAGGTACTGGTCCAAATACTTCTAAGTCTGGTTGGCCTAAGGCTTGTTGTTGTAAGGCTTGTTGTATGTCTTGTAAAAACCCCCAGCCTATATTTGGGTCGGTAGCTTCTGCTCGTAACATTATTTGGAAGCTATATGGAGGCAGGTTGGCAGTTTTTCTATCAGTTAGGGCTAGTTTGGCAAATTGTTGATAACCATCATTTATTAAACTATTTAGTAGAGGGTGTTGCGGGTTAAAAGTTTGTATTATTACTTCACCTTTTTTGGTTGCTCTGCCTGCTCTACCTGATACTTGTACTACTAATTGTGCCATGCGTTCTGATGCTCTAAAATCACAATTAAATAAACCTTGATCTAAGTCTAAAATGGCAACTAAGGTTACATTTGGAAAATGATGTCCTTTGGCTAACATTTGTGTGCCAACTAAAATATCAGCCTCTCCTTTAGCAGCCTTTGTGGTTATTGCTTGCATTTGCCCTTTATTTTTAGTGGTGTCTCTATCTACTCTTAATACTATTTTGTCAGGGAATAAAGTCTGCACAACTTCAGTTAACTTTTCTGTGCCATGACCTTGGTAAGTTAATTTTGTACTATTGCAACTAGGGCATGTAGTTGCAGATTTTTGTTGGAACCCACAGTGGTGGCATTTTAGTTGTTTATATTGATGATGATAGGTCATATTAGCATCACAACTTTGGCAATGGGCATGCCAACCACAGTCTTGGCAAATTAAAGCGGGGGCGTAACCTCTGCGGTTTAAAAATAGCAAAACTTGTGAATTATTTTGTAAATGTTGTTTAATTGTTGTAAATAATTTAGTAGATATGCCTGCATTTTCAAGAGCAAATGTATCTGCTCTTATATCTAATAATTGCAAGTAGGGTAGGCTTGCCCCAGTTGCTCTTTGGGTTAGTTTTAAATGCCCATATTTATTTTGTAGGGCATTGTGCAAGGTTTCTAATGAAGGAGTAGCTGTGCCTAAAATAACTGGTACGTTTTCAATTTTAGCTCTTCTAACTAGGCAATCTCTTGCAGAATATCTAAAGCTAGTTTGTTGTTTAAAAGAGATGTCGTGTTCTTCATCTAAAATACAAATGCCTAAATTATAAAAAGGCGTAAAAACCGCCGAGCGTGTACCAAGTAATACTTTTATTTTATTGGTTTTTATCATCATCCAAGCACAGTGGCGTTCTTTATTAGATAAGCCAGAATGGATTAGTGCTATAGGCTGTTGTAAATATGCCTCAAACCTAGCTACTGTTTGCGGGGTTAGCCCAATTTCTGGTACTAAAACTAGTGCTTGTTTACCTTGTTTTAATATAACTTCTATCATGCCTAAGTAGGTTTCGGTTTTGCCACTACCTGTAATACCTTCTAGTAAAAAACTCTTAAAGCCAGACTTTTTAAAAACTTCATTTACCGCTTGTTGTTGTTGTTGGTTTAAAGTAGGTTTTATTTGAGTGGTATTTTTATGACTATGTAGGCAATTAAGTTGTATTTCTGTTACCCAATTTAACTGTATAAACTTTTTTATGGCATTACGCCAATTGGTTAAGTTCTTATTTAATATAATTTGTGTTACAGGCGTGTTATTTTTTAGTAAAAAGTCCATCAATTTAAGTTGTAATGTGGCATTAATTTTAATTTGTGATTTGGCTTGCTTACCCGTTTTAGTTAATTGCCAAGCAATAATTTTTGGTGGGTCTAAATCATTACCTAAGCGAATATTTTTAGGTATAGCACTTTGCAAAACATTGCCTATAGGTTGATGGTAGTAATGGGCTGCCCATTTTAATAAAACTAGATCTTTAGCAGAAAATAAAGGTTCTTTATCAATTACTTCATCAATAAATATAATTTTCTTTATCGCTAAATTAGAGGTTGCGTTAAGTTGTAAAACTATACCAATTTGTTTTTTATTACGCAGTTTTACCCACACTCTCCCACCAATTATAGGTAAACTATTGTCTTTACACTGGTAGTCAAGGGCGGTTAAAAAAGGCCCTGCAACTGCAACTTTTATAATCATTATTTATGAACTTTTTTTTAAAATTTAGTTTACCATACCGTTTTTATATAGATATATTTAATTTACAGGTTCTTATGCTTTCATTAAAAAAAACTTTTAACCCATTATTAATGGCATCTATACAAGATATATATACGACTTTTCCTACAGCAGATAAGCAAATAACTCTACCAATGGAATTTGGTTGGTTAGAAGATGAAGTACCAAAACTAGCTTTATTTCCTAGCAATTCAGGAGCTGTATTCGTTGACTTTTTAGCAGGTAAAAAAAACCATCGCCGTAAATTTGGTGGTGGTAAAAACCAACCCTTAGCTAGAGCAGTAGGTATTAAAGCAGCAGTTTTACCAACAATATTAGACGCTACTGCAGGAATGGGAGGAGATGCTTTTGTATTTGCTACATTAGGTTGCAAAGTAATTATGTTAGAACGCTCTAGTGTTGTTAGTGCATTATTAAAAGATGCACTAATAAGAGCCAATAAATTTGCCAAGGGTGATGTATTAAATGCTATAAAAAACTTGTCACTAATTAATGAAGATTCTGCTAGTTTTTTACTAAACTCAAAACTGAAAAATTCAAGACCTCATGTAGATACTATTTATATGGATCCAATGTACCCTGAAAAAAAGAAAAAAGCAGCCACAAAAAAAGAAATGGCAGCTTTACAAAATTTATTAGGTGCTGATTTAGATTCTAGTAATTTGTTAAATATGGCATTAAAAGTAGCTAGATTACGAGTGGTTGTTAAACGCCCAATTAACGCACCAAACATTGAGTTAACAAGCGGGGTAAAACCAACTATATGTATTAAAAGCCCTAATACTCGCTATGATATTTATTTGCGGTCATCTCTTACCCTAATTTCTGGATAGAGATTGGATATAA